>CAYSOI010000126.1:0-9935 GCA_964432425.1 uncultured Opitutales bacterium
TGGCATCCCTCTGTTTGTGGGGAATGCATTCTGTTACATGAAATTTTACACAAGTTTGTTGTTCCACAATTTACCCAAATGCTGAACCCTGACTTCCCTGCAAAATAGTGAGTTAAATTGCAGGATCTGGCTTGTCATATAACCGTCACAAATGTTCTTGAAATGGATTGTGAGGGAATCTCAGAGTACCATCTTTGACATTAGAGGTGAGCTTTGGGAACATCAGAAAGTTGACAATGTGGGCGGCAGGTCTGCCAGCAACTTCAGGTTCGAATGCTTTCAGCCCGCTAATTTTGCCATCGTCAACCTGGGGCTTGATGCCTCAGGCTTTGTACTGTCGGGTCTTCAGCCCGATTAAGAAATGGCCTTTTCTGCTACGAGAAATTTGAAATTGTAGCCTGAATGGCAACAAAAGGAGCAGGCCCATACAGAGATCCAGTTGTCTTGCCTGGAATTTACCTCAATTCATGAAGGGTCAGCCGGGTAATCCACCTCGGGAGCATGAAAATCGAGGGAATTCTCTGGAGTGTTTTGATTACTTAAAGCTGTAGGTGGCACCAATGGAGTAGGTGACGCCGTAATTGTAGCTGGAGTAGATGAACTTGTCCGGCGTGTCGTAATACTTCTCGATCGGAGTATCCAGAAGGTTCTTGGCGGAAAACTTCAGATTCCAGTCATCATTGAGGGTTTTGGTCATGATGAGGTCGAGGTTGTGGCGGGGAGCTTCGAAGACATCGGGGGTTAGGCCTGCGGAAATGGATTCGAGCTTGGAGGAGACGTAGCCGTAGTTGAGGTATGTGTTCCAGCCAAGATCCGGGCGTTCGTAGGCGAGGCCGATGTTGAAGATGTATTCGGGTTGACCGGTCAGACGTCGGGAAGTGGGAATCTTGTCCTCTGGGATTTGGTCCTCCAGCATTTCCTGCTTCATGTCCTCCGGGAAATCAATCTCAGCAAAGGTGTAGGTGAAGTTGGTATTGACGAAAAAGTTGGTCAATTTCTCATGCCAGTCGGCCAAGCTCTTTTTGGCCTCCAGCTCGATTCCGAAAACGGTGCCTTCATCCGCATTGGTAGGGGACATGTACCGATTGTCCGAGAAGATGCGAACCTGGTTTACAATGACGTTTTCCATTTGTTTGTAAAAGAGACTGACCCCCACCAATTCCTCTTCGGAAGGGAAGTATTCCCAGCGAAGGTCGAAGTTGGTAATGTCTGTCATCGATAGGCCTGGGTTACCCTGGTAGTTGTCACCCCCAATGTAGGGATAGCTCAAGTAGGGAGCTAATTCGCGGAAGGTGGGGCGGGCTACGGTTTGGGAGACGGCAGCCCGGTAGTTCGTTTGTTCCGATGGAGCAAATACCAAGCTGAGGGAGGGCATTGGCGTAGACTCTTGAATGGCCCCGAGGTCATCGGTGGGGAAGATGCTGGTGGTACCTCCGCGGGTCCGCTCGATCTCCTGTACGGAATCTTCGACACGGACGCCGTAAATTGCCCGCCATTTGTCCGTAAGCTGAGTGTCTCCCATCAGGAAAAAGGATGTGATGTCTTCGCTTCCGGTGTAGTCCGTTCCGTCGAAGAGATTGAGTACGTAGCTGTTATCTCCTGGCCTTTTGGGAGGACGAAAAGACGGGTGCATATTGAGCACATTTTCCGGTTCTTCCAGAAAGCTGTAATTGAAGTCATTACCAGGCCAGGAATTCAGGGAGGAGGCCCGCATGCGGAAATACTGGTAGATATTTTCGGAAAATGTGCGGTCTTTGCTACTGGTCAGAAAACCAAACTTGATTTCCTGCTTTTCCACTTTGTCCCATTCCAGTGGGATTTTCATGGAGATGTCGAAGTTGTTACTGGTTTCGGTCAGGTCCCGGAAAATTCTCCTCGGCTCCACTCCTTGCTTGGGGAATGAGGTGGTGCCTTCGCGGAAGCTCCAGAATGCGTTGACCAACCGCACATCCGGCTCGAATTGGGAGGTGGTGGCTCCGGCCAGATTCCATTCCAGTGTTCCGTCATTAAAACCCGGAAGGATATGTGTCCCTTTGCCCTGGGTCGAATTGAGGGAGCGTTCAATGTAGTGCAGAGAAGTGATGCGAACCCGTTCATCATATTCGTTGTTGGCAAAATCAGTTTGGGAATTACTGGAGGATCGTCCCACTTCAAAGCCTTCCATGGCCTGGGCTTTGTCTTCCGTGGCCTGGTTGTAGAGGAAGCTGAGTTTGAAAGTGTTGTTTTCATTGGTCTTGAGGGTGGCTTCGGCCAAACCCCCCCAGGTCACTTCATCTGTGGAGCCATTATCTCCAATGGCGGTGGAGTAATCCTCCGCCCAGTCTCCGGGAGTCTCCGTTGGTGCTAGCGGGAAATACCGTGCGTTAACGGATTCTCGGCCAAGATTGGAAACAAACATCCGTTGCTGCATACCTTCTTTGTAGTGTTTGAAACTTCTGGAATAGGAGAAACTGCCGACGACACCCAAGGGCATTTCCTGAAGGAGGAATTGGTTTTGATAGTTGGCACTGATTCCATGGTTGAACGGGGAGCTACGGCGTCTGGGAACGACAGATTTGCTGAAGGATTGGGTCACATCGATAAAGAACTGATGCTCCGGGGAATATTCTGTGCCCCGGTTTACAGGCACTCTGGAGGTTGGCCAGTCATCTTGTTCAAGTCCCGCAACAAAAGGTGAAAGTGAGCGGGTTCCATCATCCATTCCCAGCCAGTCTTTGTCTCCACCTCGTTCTCCCAGAAATTCATCAATCAGATTGGAGCCGGGATTGTAACCGAGAGATCCTGATATCGAATAAGCCAGGGATTCTGGCATGGATTTGGTTCGCAGGTTGACACTGCCGCCGGAGAAGTCACCCGGCATGTCGGGAGTAAACGTCTTGGAAGTCACAATACTTTCCAGAAGTCCTGTTGGGAAAATGTCCATGTGGACCGCCTTTTTGTCAGGGTCAGGACTGGGGAGAATCACGCCATTCAAAGTGGTGTTACTGTAACGTCCACCCAGACCCCGTACGACTGCATACTTTCCACCCTGAATGGAGACTCCAGATACCTTAGTCAGTGCGGCGGCAGCATCACCAGCGCCAGCTTTAGAAAAATCCTCAGAACCCATTGAATTCACTAATGCTCCCTGATTCTTACGCTCTTCGATCAACTTGAGTGTGATTTCCATCGCATCCGAAGCCGTGATGACGAAATCCTCCAACTGCTCCAGATCATCATACTTTTTCGCCATGACGAGGCTCTGCTGGGTGGGAACCTTCGGCTTCACCATGACTTCTGTCACCCGGTGGCGGACATAGCCGGGCTTAAAAAAGAGAATCACCTGCGTTCCGGTAGGTACATTTTCGATTCTATACAAACCGTTAGAATCTGTTTTGGTCTCAAGTTTAGTTTTTTCAATGGCAACAGTGACTCCTGCCAGAGGCCCTTGGGTTTCTTCATCAAAGACTTCGCCGACAAGGATTCCAGAAGTATCGATAGGACCAGAGCCTTCAGTCTCAGGTTCATCGGGTGCAGAGACCACACTCTCATTCGATGGTTGGCCGAAAACACAAAGACCGGTCGAGAGCAGGAATACGCTGAGAATAGCAATGGGGGATTTCATGATGATCATCCAAATATCTTAGCCTTTAGAGGGGAGTAGAAGGGAGGAATGAGAAGTTCTAAAGGCCGCAGCTCGAATCACTTCTCTTCCTTTATTTCTACAGCCTGGGCCTTTTTCATGGCGGCTTGGTATTCAGCAGCTTTGCGTACTTCATCAAGGAACTTCTCTACATTGTCCCGGAATTTAATTCGCTGTGCTTCTTCCAGCAGTTTGACTGCGGCAGCATACTCTTTCCGCCGGATTACGAGCACCTGGGCATGCTGGGTTAAGGCTTCCACTTTGAATTTTTCAATTTTGGCAGCGGATTCATAGTAACCCAGAGCTTCTGCTTCCAAATCAATGGCTTTGTCCTTAGCCGCCTGGGCTTGATTTTCTGCTTCACTGGCAATCTCATCTTGTTTGCCAGCTTGTTGGATCAGATATTGTCCCAATTGAATGAGTGCACGTCCATTGAGAGGGTCGCCAATGACGACTTTCTTTAAGATTTCTGCAGCTTCGTCATTTTTGCCCAGTCCCATTTTGATTTGGGCGTCCAGGTTCAACAATTCATTTTGCTCTTTGTCACTGATGGTCTCGCCATAGAGAGGACTCATGGCCTCAAAGAATGTTTCGGCTTCTGCCCAACGGCTGTAACTGGCAAGAATCTGACCGGCCCGCAGTGCTCTTTTAAAGGTTGGTTTCTTTTCCTGCTTGATGGCTTCCAGGTAGCAATCCACGGCCAGAAAGGGAGCGTCGTGGTTCATGTGCAAATCTCCGAGAAGGAGCAGTTGATCTGCATCGGCTTTCCCCATTCTGCGAATGATTTCCAGGTTGGCGGAGGCATTCTCGGTTTGCTCTACGGCGAGGTAGGCATTGGCCTGAAAGGACCAGAAGTCTTTGTTGTCCGGCTTTTCATCAATCAACTCATCAAACAGGGCGATGGCCGCCGTGTAATTTTCGAGGTTGAACAGTGCCTGGGCTTTCCCCTGGCGGAGATCCAGGCTGTCGGGGTTGTAAAGTAATGCACGGGAGTAGGCATCCAGAGCACTGGAGTATTTTTCCATGTTCAGGTAGCAATACCCAAGGAGACCGTAGTTGCCTGCTCCTTCAGAACCCAACTCGATTGCCCTGGAAATATTAGGAACGGCTTCCTGGTATTTTCCTTGCTGCACTTGTACCAAGCCCAGGTTTTTGTAAGCTCTGCGAAAGGAAGGAAACTTGCGAACCGCATCCACATAATGCTGTTGGGCTTCTTCTCCCTGCTCATTTTGAAATTTCAGGTTAGCCAGGGTGTAGTCCAGAGTGGCACTGGATTCGAACTTGAGTTCCTTCTGCAAGTACTCGATGGCTGCCTTCAGATCGTCGTTGGCGTTGAGTTCCGCCACGGTGCCCATAACGATTTGCTCTTCTTCGTTAATATTAGGCTCCACCTTGGTCTCTACGGCATAGGTGCCCATGAAACGCTTCACAAATTCAGGATTTTCCCAACTGTTGTCTTCCAGCAAGGGAAGGGGAGCTGCGTTAGCTTGTGGAAGAATGGCTCCTGCGTAGAGCAAGCTTAGTTGCAAAATGCTTTTCATGGATCGATGGGATAAATGCATTTTCATGATTCCTAATTAATTCATACGAAAGGGGACTTTGATCACGTAACGGGCTTTCACTTTTTTTCCGTCACGCATGGGGGGCTCATATTTGGATTTTTCCAGAGCTGTGATGGCCGCAGCTTCAAAGGCTGGATGGTCAGAGGAAATGACTTTTTCGACTTTCACCGTACCGGTCTCACTGATCAGAAGCAGTAGTCGAACCATGCCTTCCCGTTTGGCTTTTTTCATCTCTGAGGGATAACGTACCGTGCCTTTGCGAATCAGCCTTGGCTTTTTGTCCAGGTCACTCATGCGGAAGATCTTTAATTCTCCGCCCAAGTTCTCTTTTTTGAATTGCTCCACTCCAAATGCACCGCCCATGGCGATTCCAGTTCCAGGATTCAGGCTCATTTCCAGAGCTTCCAGGCTGAGTTGGGGCGGGGGAGTATCCAGTTTTGGCGGAGGTGGGGGAGGAGGGTCAGGAGGCTCTTCCTCTTCCACCATTGGAGGATCTTCCGGCGGTGGGGGCACAACATCCACGGAGCGAACCGTGCTGTCCGGCTTCATGAAATCCGACAATTGCTGTGTCACCCAGAGCATCACTCCCAACACCAGTGCCATCAGGATCGCAATGATCAACGCCAGGAACCGGACACGGGTACTCTGGCTGAATCGGGGTGATGTGTAAAAGGCCTGGGCCATGGTTCAGGAGTGTTGGAAGGTCCTTGGGGCCGCTAGTCGTTCTTCGTGGAAAGACTTACTTTTTCTGCTCCAGCCAGCTTGGCTTCATCGACCACTCTGGCAAAAAGCCCAGTTGGCACTACTTTGTCTACCTGCACGATCACTGGCATGGTTTTGTTGTCCTGCAACTGACGTCGTACTACCGAACGAACTCCACCTACGCCAATTTCCCGGCCTCCGAAAACTACTGTTCCCGCTTCGGTAATGGCGATCAGGATGCTGTTTTTCTCCAGGTCAACTGCGGAAGCCGCTTGAGGCTTATCCACTTCGACTCCCGTTTCCTCAACGAACACGGTGGTGACGATAAAGAAAATCAGGAGAATGAATACCATATCGATGAGGGGAGAGATGTTGATTTCATCATCTCCTGAGGTGCCTCGGGCTTGTCTGCGGTTACGAATCATGATTGGGCAGAATTCAGGGGTGAACTTACAGGGAGAGCAGCAGCTCTTCGTCTTCTTCGTGTTTGAGTTTCTGGAGAGTCAGGCTTTCCATTCGGGCCAGGAAGAATTCCAGGCGGTCCCGATACTGTTTGGTTTTTCCAAGCAAAATGTAGGCGGGAATGGCGATCACGAGCCCGGTCTCGGTGGTGATCAATGCTTCCGCAATGCCCCCCGCGACCAGATCAATGGTTTCCCCGCTGGAATGGGCCAGGCCACTGAAAGTGTTGAGCATCCCGCCAACTGTACCCAGCAAGCCCATCAGAGGTGCAGTCCCGATCAATACATTGAGGAAGGCGATGCGTCGGTTGGCCTTGGGTAGAAAGGCATTTCGAATTTCCTCAAACGCTTTCTGGATATCACTGATCCTGTTTCGTTTGGTTTGTGTAAAATCCAGGATGCGGCTCAACTCTTTATCCATGGACTTCGAGGGGTCCTGTACCCATTCGGCAACCTGTTTCTCATCCACACGGGTGAAATCCAGCCGGAAGAAGAAAAAGAACAACTCCAGGATGGAATAGTAGATAAAGACCGTGAGTAGAAAGAGCGGAAACATGAGCCAGCCGCCTTGTGCCCAGATAGTCAGGATTTCCTTTACGGCTGCTTCCATTTTAAAGCTTTCTGATGATGGGGTGATCGAGAGTAGGCCCGAGATCTCTCATTTTTAGGCGACGACCGGTTCCTGATCGTTCTTCTCCTCGGCTTTGCCCCCGTCCTTCTTTTTGGGAAGACCATTGAGGAATGCAGCGGAAAGCTTGTCCATGTCGGAGAGGATGCCCTGCACACGGCGGTTCAACAGGGCGTACAGGATCAGGGCTGGAATTGCTACGATCAGTCCAAACTCGGTTGTGACCAACGCTTCCGAAATACCGGAAGAGAGGGATCGTGCATCCCCAGTGCCAAAGACAGTGATCAGTTTGAAGGTATTGATCATCCCGGTTACTGTACCCAGAAGCCCCATCAGTGGAGCGGTGGAAGCCGTGATCTGAATAAAGGACAAATTCTTTTCCAGTTTAGGCTGGGCCTCCAGAATACGCTCATACATGACCTCCTCGACCAGCCGCTTCCCATCATTTCTATGGGTAATCCCACTGGAAATCATCCTATTGACCGGGGCTGGGAGTTTGGATTGAGCCAGTTTGAAGGCATCGCTGTCCTGATTTTCTTTCAGGAGAGCAAGTACACGGTGGAGAATTTGAGGGTCAGGATTTTTGATCTTGAAGATCTGAATGGCCTTTAAGATCGCAACGATCAGGGACAATGCCGCAAACCCCAGGATCGGGTAGATCCAGATACCCCCTTTTTGAATGTGCTCCCATACGGTTTCTTTTGTGCCTGAAATGGCCAGTGCATCGCCCATGGTCGCATCAATCGGAGCGGAACCTGCTCCATTGGCCAAGGTGGTGACGATGGCCTGATTTTCTTCAGGATTGAGGGGAATCAGATCCACCTGGCCTTCCCCTTTCCCGCGATGGGCCAGACCCGCTTGACCCGGACCGGCGGAAAAGTAAGCCACTGGGCCCCAAAGTCCAAAAGTGCCATCTGCCGCTTCTCCGCCACTGAAGGCTTGGCCGGGGAAGGTGTGTCCGCCGACAAGGTTTTGCAGCCGATCCAAACTTGTCTCGACCACTTTCAATTGAGCTGTGATTTTATCGACACGGCCCAACTCTTCATTCCTCATTACCTTTTTCGTGTCCGCCAGAAGCTTGTTGTAGGTGGCTTGCTCCGTGATGTGTACCCTGGAGCCAAATGCATCCACAAATTGGGTCAACAAGGTGGTGGATACGTATTCCACAGATTTCTCACGGGCCTCCACCTCCTTCTTCAGGTCGGAGAGATTGGCCGATTTTGTTTTCTTGAGCAGAGCCTGATTGTGAATTTCCCGGCGTTTGCTTTCCACCAGGGATTTCAACTTGTTGAGATCCGCTGTCAGCGGTGCTTTTTCCTGTCGGATCTGTTCTCGTACGATGCCTTGTTCTTTTAACGCTGAGATATTGTCAGTTTCCAGAGAGGCTTGTGCTTTTTCGTACAATTCCTGGCCGTGACCAAGAGCCGGCAACCCCAGTGCTGCGATCAGAGCTTTTGTTGAATTCTTCATGATATTCCAAAGTTTTGGCGTGAACCTGCAGGAGCCTGTTTACTCACTTACTGTAGCAAGGAATTTGACCGGAAGGATGAAGAAACGAGGTTCTTCCGCTGTAGTCTTTTCGTAAATGGCCACGGCTTTGAAGAGTTCCTGGGCCAACTCATTATTCGCTTCCTCTTTCCAGCCACCTTTGGCTGGTGTGAGAACGCCGGCACGGGTACCGGTTCCATCCACATAGAAACCCCCAGCCAGGCCGAAGTACAATGTGGTTACATTTACGGTTTTTCCGTCAATCTCACGGGCTCCGTGCTCTACCAGAACATTGTTGTTAAATTTATCAATGATGCTTGTAATTCCGAGGATGGATTGCAGGCGGCGAGTCATCGCACGGTCTGTTTTCTCCGGATCTTCCGGAATTTTTTCCACCAGGTTGGCAATTCCACCTTCATTGGCGTCAAGGTCTTTCAAGGGTTCCGGTAACCATTGCACCAATTCGAGAAGTTTATTTTCCTGCTCGGCCAGGGCAGATTTGACGACCTTTTCAATATTTTGCAGGGTTTCCTTTTCTGTCCGGAGCTTTTCCCGCTCTTTATCTGACTGGGAAACATCCTTCTTTGCTTCCTCAATCCTCCTGGCCAGATCTGTATCTTCCTCACTCAGAAGTTGGATCATATTCCTGAGGGTCGCTTTTTCCTCTTCCCACTCATTCTTTTCCTGGGCGATCTGCCGTTGTGTTTTGACCCATTCCGCAGACAGCTTTCGCACATTGGAAAACTTGGATGCACTGTAAGCCGTCAAGGCGAATTGATGGATCAATAGCAGCCCAAGGGTTGTTTGGAGAATTACTGAAAAACGATGCATTTTTGAAACCGAGGTTATGGGGTGAATATAAGCCCCATCCCTGATCCCGGTTACTCCGTCAACTCCCATCAACCCCCAGCCCCATTTTGTTTCCTTCCTGTAACACGATGGTCAAAAACTTGAAACAGCCACCCTGGATTTTGAGGCCTTAGCCATTGTGCCAGTCTTTTATATTTAAAGTTATCTACAGCACAGGGTGTTTCAGATTCGGCGGGCGGATGAAGCCGCATCCAGAGCCCCTTGGTATTGTTACTCAATTGTCAAAATTGCATCACTGAATTGGCACATTCCCGCCGCAATATGATGGCCGGTTTTCTCAGCTCTTTTCGCTGCTTGCCACTAATTATTCGACAACACCCACATGCCAATTCCCAACCACTTTATTAATACTACAAAACCATCCCACCGATGAAACCCAAACTCCTCAAACAATTAAGCTTACTAGGGCTAGGTACTTCGATTGCCGCCCTCCCTAACCATCTGAAAGCTGCGGATGTCCCCATATCTGAGGACATCACTGCCGACACAACCTGGACCGCCGATAACACGTACATTCTCACTGACATCATTTACGTCAAGGACGGTGCCACCCTGACCATTGATCCAGGGACGATCATCGAAGGAGAAGCCAAATCCGCCGG
>CAYSOI010000127.1:0-9820 GCA_964432425.1 uncultured Opitutales bacterium
TAAGCATCTTTTCACATCTGCACCTTTTTCATAAAGGTGAATAAAGCGAACAGCTTATTAAGTTGTTCGCTTTTTTTTTGAGCTCAAAGCCAACCATTCAATTACTGGCGGGTATCGTAGAACTTCTGCAAAAGAGCCCACTCTTCAGGTAGCAGTTGGTGCTCCTCCAGATCGTGGGCATATTTCAGGGCTTCGTTCATTTCACCACTTGCGGCCAATGATGCAGCCCAGAGGGCTCTTTCACCAGGCTGGAGATTGGATTTCCCTCTTTTATGTAAAGCTTCCTTCGCCTTGTCCGCCTCATCCAGCAACAGATGAGCCAGAGCCAGGGTGGAAAAAAAGTTCTGCTGATCCGAAGAGGAGTCCACCAAGTCCTCCACCTGTTCCAGCAGCGTGGGAAGTTGGGCTGGATTCTTTTCATTAAGAAGTTTCAGCCACAGGAGATTGTTGAGGGAAGCAGGCTGGTTGGAGAACCGCTTATGAAGAACTTCCATGACTTGTAGGGCCTGGGCAGTCTTTCTGGAGCGCAGAGATAAATTCAGGAATTGGCCGCATTGTTCATCACTGAGGTGTTTGGGGTCCCGTTCAAAGATATATTTGAAATTTTCAATTGCGGTAGGCACATTTCCCCAAAGCAAAGCAAATTGTGTGGCTTGGGCGAGATCTTGCATCGAATTTTGAGATTTGGCCCAATGGATGTAAACGGAGGCGGGGTTTTCCTTGCCGTTAGCTTTGGCCAAATAGGCTTGGGATTTTACTACATCCGCAGGTTTTAATGTTTTCTTATTGGAATCCAGAAGCTGTTGCGCCTGATCGATTTTCTCCATCTCCAGAAACGAAATCAACAAGGGGAAATAATATCCCATATTGGAGGGAATTTCCTCTGGTTGAAGAAGTTCTACGATGTGTGGGTAGAGATTATTTCTGAATAACAGTTTGACCAACGCCGAGCGGTGAGAGAATCGGGCTTTTTTGATCAATCCCTGGATGATTTCTGAAGATTTCTCAGGCTCATTATAAAAAAGAATGACATCTCCGGCTTGTAGGCAACGTTGGGTGGTAGCCAGAGGATGTTGCATCAGTTTTGTGGCTGCCTGAACGATGTCCTCTTTGGAAACGCCTTCTCGTATAGGGGTAAAAGTCAGTTCATGAAGGGCTTGTAGAGAAATCTCGTCCTTTTCTTGTCCAAGAGTGAACAAATGCTTCTTGGCGGAAATTCGATCTTCCAAACCAGCAATCCGCCAAACAATCCGGGCATGCAGCAATCGAAACTCCCGGCTATCCGGATTCATTTGAATAAAGGCTTCCAGCTTTCGAAAGTCTTCCGTGGAGAGGTCTAGACTTTCCGGTTGTTGCAAAGCTTGATTCAGGCGTTCCAGCAATTGTAGGTCCGGCGGAGGTTTCGAATTTTTACTCCACTGGATTCTCCAAAAGTTTGCCCCTCCAATGAAGGTGACCAGAACCAGTATCAGTACGATCCAGTTTTTCATATCAATTGGGAGAAGGCGTCAAATTCCATGCTGTCTCTAACAATTATAGAGAAGAGGTCTGCAATGGTTAAGGTTGCATAAGATTTGAAGCATTTTTTTCGGGGCAGTTTCATGAACCGGTTTGTATTCTGGAGATTGAAAAACTCGGGAGTAATTGATGTCACAGATTTCGCTATTTAGAGGCAACCCTTATCTCGCTGCCATAACGGATCGTTGCCTTTTGTTGCCAAATACATCTCGCATTGATCTGTGTGAATGTTAGGCACTCTACCCAATCCTTGCTTTTTATCATGTTGAACAAATTCAAATACGCATTGTTGGCACATCTTGCCATTTCGCTACTTTCCGTGAATTTAGGGTTGGCTCAAAGTACAGCTCCGGAGACCCAGAATGATACTTTTCTCTCAGTAACCTTCAATTGCCAGCGTTTTCTGGACCGGCTGGAACAGCTTCGCCCTGAAGGTGCTACGATGTCCAGAGAAGATGCTGTGCGTATGGATATGATGCGGCGTTTGGGGCTGACCTCCGTCGAGCTTCATGTTCTTCATGATCCAGAGGATTTGTTTGCCTTGGCCATCGCCATCTACGATCCGGAAAAGAAGGTCTTCAATGAGATGACGGCCACAGAAGCCGGTAAACAGATTTTTGAAACGACACCTGAGGGGATTCGGCCGAAATGGGAAAACCTGAACAAGAATGAAGAGCAAAAGGAGGCTCCGCCCGCTCAGATTCAAAGCATTTTGTTCAAACCGATGGGGCAATATCTGGTAGGAGCCAATCCCAAGCTGTTTAAGAAAATCGAGGCAGACCAATGGAATGTGACCAATCAAGTGGCATATCTGATGACCAGCCGGGTCAAGACGCCGACTTCACTGGCAACGGTGTCCATTTCCTTGCCGAATCAACGTTCCCTGGATTGGTTGAATAAGTTTAAGAATCAGGATGAATTAAAGGGGAACTTAGGAGCCTCCATCATGCTGGGAATGCTGGAAGGCATCTTGAAGCAGGTGTTGGAGGATTTGGGTTCCACCCATGCACTGGCGTTCTCCATTGATTTGGATGAAAACAAACGCCGACTTGTCCGCTACTCCCAATATTTTAAAACTGCTGAGGCCGCTGGGGAATTGCACAATGTGCTCAATGAAAAGCCGGCCTCCTCCTCACCTGATGACAAGGGAGCCAAAGTGTTTGCCAATCTTCTACATAGTCCCGGTATTAACAAAAGCCTTACGCTTGATCAGCAGTTCCTTCTTGTCACTCTGGACTGGGCAGAGGCACAGGACTCGTTATTTCAAAAGTCGGTTCAGAGACAAATGAAGGGGGCTCAACCCCCACCACCTCCTCCTCCTCCTGCGCAGTCGAATCCGAATAAGGAAGAGGAAAAAGAACTGGATTTTGCAAAACAAGTGGAGATGAGTACACCTCTGGAGATTGTCACCAAACCGTTCACCATTGGCGAGAAACAGTACCAGGCTGAAGTCTTTCAAATTGTGGGGAAGGAGTTTCTTGGGAGGCGTTCAATGGAACTTTTTCATGATGTGGAAGTCATTGGCGATAAGCTTTATCTCGCTGCAGGCAAAGGGGATATTCATGCGTTCAACATTGTCGACGCTACTCCGCCTCAATTGACTATCGACACGGGCTTCGCCGAAGGGGGAGTCTTGAAAACCGGTCAGCGAATTGAGCGTTTATCTAGTGACCATCAGGGGAAGTTGGTGACTACGGTCCGTTTTGGAGATTCGTTATTTATTGATGCAGCTGGGCAGATGGAGAAGCGAGGGAGCACTTCAGGTAATCTTTCCATGCACCCGACTGAACCATGGGGAATCAGCTATGATTTTAATCGCATCAAAAAGGTCGATGCCAGTGAGGCGGAGCTGAAAATGTCTGACTGGACCATGACCAGTGATCAACCTGCCGGAAAAAATGGAAAACATTTTTCCTTTTTTTCTCCTGTGATCATTGATGCTGATCGAATTGTGGTGGGTTGCCAGGTTCCTTCTGGAGAACGGGACGTGCACAATGTAGCCGTCTTTGATTATTCGGGCAAAGAACAGTTTCGCTTTGGCAATTTGGAAGAGGTCTTTGAGCTGGATGGGTTTTGCTTCCTGCACGATGTTGCCTCCCATGCCAATGGCTTTGTGACCGTGGATTCCAATTGCCGCAAAATTGGCTTCTGGAGCAATACCGGCGAATTTCTCGGCGGGGCCAAGGCAGGCAAGGCCCTTGGAGTTCGCTACCCATGGATTCCCGGCTGCACGATCGATAGCCACGGTAATTTGTATGTGGCTCTGGCTCAGGAACGGAAGAAAAAAGATGGAGTCGCCGCAGATGTGGATGTTGTCGAAGGGGTGATCTATCGCATCAAAGGCTTGTAAGTTGGCAACTTTACCAGATTTATGAAAATTCATTCATTGCTAATCTCCTTTGGCTACAGTTTGTTTTTGTGGCAATTCAGTCACGGTGTTGAACGGCCAAACATTCTCTGGATCACGGCGGAAGATATGAGTCCGACACTGGGCTGTTATGGGGATGAGTTTGCAACTACGCCGCATCTGGACAAACTGGCCCAACGCAGCCTTCTCTACACCCATGCTTTTGCCAGTGCCCCGGTTTGTTCGCCCTCCAGATCTTGTTTGATCAATGGCCTTCCGGCGACGAGTCAGGGGACCCACAATATGCGTTCCTCCTTCCCGATTCCGAAGGAGATGTCAGGATTTCCAACCATTTTACGTGAAAAAGGGTACTACACATCCAATAACGTCAAAACGGACTACAATTCGGCCAACTTTGAAGCCATCATCAAGTCCTCCTGGGATGAATCCAGCCCGAAGGCTCACTGGCGGAATCGAAAGGATGGCAAGACGCCGTTCTTCAGTGTCTTCAACCTGATGACCTCCCACCAGAGCCGCACCATGGTGTGGCCCTACGAAAAGTTTCAGAATGAGGTGCAGGCCAAGTTGAAGGATGCCCAGATTCATGATCCGGCCAAAGTGCCGCTGCCACCTTATTATCCAGATACTCCGATCATTCGGAAACACCTTGCCCGTTATTACGACTGCGTCACGGCCATGGACCAGGAGGTTGGCAATATTCTGAATCAGCTCAGGGATGATAAGCTCGAGGACGACACTATCATCTTTTTCTACTCGGACCATGGTTCTGGAATGCCTCGCCACAAACGGGCTCTTCTGGACTCAGGGATGAAAGTGGCATTACTGGTTCACATTCCAGAAAAATGGAAGCATTTGGCCAACATTCAACCCGGTACCCAAACGAAGCAACTGGTCAGCTTTCAGGACTTTGCCCCGACGGTCCTCAATCTTCTGGAAATCCCGATTCCAAAGTTCATGGAAGGCAAGCCTTTTCTGGGAGACAACAGTACCTCCCACCAGTATGTTTTCGGACATCGGGATCGGGTGGATGAAGTGCAGGACACGGCGAGGTCTGTTCGCAATAAGCGGTATCTCTATGTCCGGACTTTTAAGCCTCATTATGGCTATAATCAACCTACGGCCTGGCCTGACCTCGGAGAAATCCGCCACGAGTTTTATCGGCTTCAGAATTCGGCCTCTCTGACGCCACCACAAAAGCACTTTGTCGCATCCCGCCGGCCTGTTGAAGAGCTGTATGATTGCATCAACGATCCGCAAAACCTCTTGAACCTGGCCAATTCAACGGACCCCAAATATCGCAAGGTGAAGCAGGCTTTAAAGCAAGCATTGTTTGAGAACATTAAGGAAACCCGTGATCTGGGGTTTTTACCGGAAGCGTATCTCTGGGATCTTTGCCCAAGCACAACACCCTATGAACTGGCCCGATCCGGAGAACAGGTTGGATATGATCAGGGGCGTCTGGTGGAAGCGGCGTCCAAAGTGGGGGTTGTTGAGATCGCGGAGCACATCCGGGATCTTGGCGCAGATGATGCCAATGTTCGGTATTGGGCTGCGGTCGGCCTGACTGCTTCTGACAAACTCAACAATGAAGCCATTTCTTCACTATCCAAAGCATTGGAAGATGCCAGCATTACTGTTCGGATCGAAGCTGCGAATGCTTTGGCGACCCACAACCATTCCAAGAAGAGCCTGCCGGTCCTGGCTATGGCACTGGAAAGCCAAAACCTCGCAGCGGTACAACATGCCGCCCGATGCATTGAATTGCTGGGAGCCAAGGCCAAGCCGATTCTTCCTGCCGTAAAAGAGTGCGATAAAAGAATGAAAATCATCCGGCCACCAGGGACCTCGCCTGTGGTCGTGCAACCCGACAAGGATGCGGCAATGTTTATCCTCTTCTCAACCGAAGCCTTCCTTCGCGATAACTCTTAACCTCTTGATTCCAACAGGAGTCACGGCTATCCAGATGTCGAGGAATCCAACTCTTCGTTGGGGAATCTGCTTTTCACCACAAACCATGCGATGAGCGGCAGCAATACACTGAGCAATAGGCCCAAACGAGGGTGTTTTTCCACAAGGTTGGAGGAGCCCAACCATGCATAGGTCATCGACATGGGAATGGTTCCAGTTAGCAGGGAGGCCAGATAGACTCGAAAAGGCATTTTGAGCAAACCCGCTAGGCCACTGAGGACTTCCGGCAAGATGGCCATCCACCGGGACAGTGCGATGGCCCAACCTCCGTGACGAATTACCATTTTATGTCCATACTCCAGCATCTCTTCGCCAAGGAGCTTTCGTCCTACTGAATCGGGCAGGAATCGACATAGACCATAGGCGATAAGCCCCGAGCCAACGGTCCCGATTACACCTAAAATGCTTCCAAACCAAAAGCCATAGGCAGCCCCACAGGTGGTCAGGATCAGAGTTACTGGAACAGGCAGAAGTGGGTCTGCCCAAAGCAGGAGAATGGCAAAACTTGCCGCATTCAGACCGGGAGATTCCTGCTGTGTATTCCGGGCAAGAAATAGCGACTCAAAATAATCTCCCCATAGGGCAAATGCCCCCAACATGACCAATGAGGCAGCGACGAATGTTAAGATGAACCGGTTGAACATTGCATGGCTCTAATGATGAATGTCGTTTGCAGGTCAATCCGGTTGGTTTTGAAAGTGTCAAAAAATCAATGTTGGAGCAAACCGTTCCAAATTATAGGATTGCCTCCACCGCAGGAATCAGACTCTTTACAAGAGTTTATGTCTTTTCATCTCCCGAGATCGATAACACCCTGCTTAAGCCTGAAGTACATCATGTATGCCGTGCTGCCGTTGAGCTTGTTGATTTCCAACGTGGCCAAAGGCCAATACTCAGAGTTGGAGAAATCCATGAAAACCGGCATTCACTGGATTGAACGCCCCAAAATGTATGACGTGCATAATTCGATCCGGGCGTCAAAAATATCTGCCTTGGGCTCCAGAGACCATGTAAAGAATGAATATCTGTCCATTCTCAATGATGTCGAGCAAGCATTGAACGATGCCAGAACCAGTGCAAATAAATATCAGCATGAAGAGGTGCGAAGGAGAATTCAGGAACTTAAGCCTGAGCTAAAGAATACGAGAAAGGATGTGGATCAGCTTAGGAAGTCGTCTCTTCAAAGCTTGGACAATTTGAATGTGCGACCATCCAATGAATTTTCCACCAGAGGCAGTAAATTTATCCCCAATACATCCTCTGTTAAAAGAATTACCCCCTTCAAGCGGCCCTTTGTTGAGACTAGAAAGACGCCAGCCACGGTGATGCCATCCGGTAGAATCGTGAAAAAATCTACACTGAGTCTAAACCCAATTCGATGGGTCTTGGGAAAAGGGAGGCAACCTACGATTCAAAAGACCGAATCTTCAAGGGCGGCAAAGACCTCCTCGTCAATGAATCCTACGGTGACTAAAGTCTCCACCTCTCCACTTCGTCCCCATCGGCCGAATCCGAGATCTTTCAAACGTGAACCGTTGTCTTTACCATCCTTCAATCTATCACCCAAATCTGCAACCAAGCCAAAACCGCCAAGCACCGCTGTACCTCCATCTCCACCAGTACCTCAGGTTTCTCCCATTGCTCCAGAACCAGCGTTGCCAGCCATCACTCCTGTGTCCGTTTCTCCTGTAGCCCCCCTTCCTCAACCATCCCCTGTCCTTGATATCCCTGCACTCCCTCAAACTCCTACTTTCCCACAATCGACTCCTCTTCCTCCCGCCCCCGCCCCAACAGAATCACAACTTCCCCCGAAACAAGAGGAGCTCTCCAGCACTGTCTCCGATAATATAAATCAAGGAAATGGGACGCTCCAACAACAACTCGACCATATCCAGCAACTGATTTCGGAGAATGATGAAATTCTGAAAAATGCTCAATCACTGCTGGACGAATTGGAAGAACCATCCACCACAGAAACCCCTGATGCCCTTCAACCCGTTGATTCTGCACCAATCGAGCTCATTCCAGTTCCTAAGGAAAAGTAGCTCCCCCCTTTCTCTTTGAATACCAGAGACAGCCATATCCCCTTTCTTCTCAATTAACCGCTTACATGTGGAGTCTTACCTCGTTGAACCCATCACAGGTATTTACTCGTCGCTCCCCATTACCTCCCAACTGATTCACTATGAAAGAATCCCTCCTGACTCAACTTGACCTGTTATTTTTCTTTGGAACGCTGGTCATCATTATGGCAGCCGGTTTGATTGCCGGTTGGAAAGAGAATACTTCTTCTGACTACTTTCTTGCTGGTAAAGGAGCCCGATGGTGGGGAGTGGCCGGTTCGATCTTTGGTTCCAATGTATCTGCCAATCACATGATGGGCATGATGGGAGTCGGCTTTGCAGTCGGTTTTGCTCAGAGTCACTTTGAAATTACCGCCATTGCCGGTTTATTGATGCTTTGTTACATCCTCCTGCCCGTTTACCGTAAGCTCAATATTTATACCCTCAGTGAGTACCTGAACCGACGCTACGATGATCGCTGCCGTTTGGCCTACGCTGTGATCATGTTGACCATTATTGTTTTCGTAATGACGGTTCCCGCATTCTATATCGGCTCCAGGTCCATTAACTTTCTCCTCAAGGAAGACACAGGCCATAAAGCAGTGGCAAAAGTGATTCCGGGAGATGATGGAGGCCCGCCCTCAGTGAAGATACTGAACGGGGGAAGTGGATACAAAACACCTCCCAAGATTTCCTTTGATGGAAAAGAAGCATTTAACGCCGTGCTCGGGCAGGGGACCATTGCTGCGATCGTGATGAAAGACGTTGGGGCTGGATATGATGAGAAGAAGCCACCAGAATTAACACTGACCTCCGATGCCGGAAACCACGCTAAGCTTGCTCCTGTTATTACAGATGGAAAGCTAACGGCGATTCACATTCTGGATGGCGGTGAGGGCTATTCCCTGGAAGAAGCACCTGTGCTTGAAATTACTCCACCTGGAGGAGACGGAAAACCTGCTGTAGGTTTTGTCGCCGTTGTAAAAGGTGGAATTCGTAGGATTGATCCAACACCGGAAGCTGCTGGTTTGAAGATCGAGAAAAAGTCAAAGATTAGTATCAAAGGTGGCGGAAAAACTCCCAAACTCAGCCCTGGTGACATTGAGAGAAAACACTACATTATCGGCATTCTGGCCATGGCCATCATTACAGGAACCTACACCGTCATTGGGGGGCTTCGTGCGGTTATTGTTACCGACGTTATCCAATCTGTACTGATGCTCATTGCAGGTATTCTGTTAGCCTTTTTCATGTTCCAGGAAGTGGGTGGTTGGGCCGCACTTCGAGAAATGGATTTAGCTATCAATGGGGGCAAGGAACGTTTCCATCTATACAATTCCGCCAATCATGCAGCCCTGCCATGGACTGGTGTTCTCACCGGTTTGATGGTCCTTCACTTTTACTATTGGGGAGCCAACCAGTTTATCGTCCAGAGAGCCCTTGCTGCCAAATCGGATAAAGAAGCAAGGATTGGCATTGTCAGTGCCGGTTTCTTCAAGCTCCTGATTCCCTTCTTCTCGATTGGCTGCGGAATTGCCGCATGGTATTACTACGCGGACCGTGCCAAAGTGGTCGCACAAGACACAGTTTTCCTTCAGCTCCTGGCTGACTTGATTTCTCCATTAGGGTGGGGGATGGTCGGGCTGGTTGCTGCTGGGGTATTTGGAGCCATCCTTTCCAGCATTGACTCCATGCTCAACTCTGGGTCCACCATCATCACATTCGACTTTTACAAGAGGTTTGTGAAACCGAACGCCTCGGATCAGGAACTGATCAAACTGGGACGGCTCTGGGTGTTGGTTCTACTCGTTTTGGCTGCAGCATTGACCATCCTCACCATGGACCCCAACTCGGATGACAGCTTCTTCCTGCACATTGCCAAACACCAGTCCAATCTGATTGC
>CAYSOI010000128.1:0-9804 GCA_964432425.1 uncultured Opitutales bacterium
CCGTCGATGAATGGGAGCATTGAGAACCTTGGGTTGTCCCTCCATCTTTGCGACCAATGTGGAGGAGCCGCCACCGTCCAGATTGAGGGCTTGGTTTGCCCCTCTTTCCACAAAGAGATTGGCCAGTTGATGTAAGCTGACGCCTTCACTGTATCGGGGTTGTCGACCATCGACCACGATTATCCAGATTTTGGATTGGGCCTCATTCCAACCTATGGCGGTTCGAGGTTGAAAGGAAGATTTCGAACGATGGGGCAATTGTTCTGCCACTCCATTCCATACCAATAAATCTCCGCCCGGAATGGCATATTGCACACCCTCTGGCATTTCACCATCCTTGAACAATTTGAATTGCTTGTCCTGCCAATACAAAACGAAGCGTTTCCGCGACTTCTCCTCTGGCTCAGAGTACTGCACCCCCTCGTAGACGGCAGTGGCAAATACGTCAACAGGCTCACCTTTCTGTGGATAAAAATCCCAAATCCGGTGGGTGTGACAGGGTGTATAGAAGCTTCCATTGATGGCCAGATCCGCTTCATTCTCCATGGCAAATTCAGTGGTAAAACCGGCCAGGTGCTCCAAACCTTTGGAGGAGTCCGGCGGATTGGTCAGGATTTCCTGGATGTCTACTTTTTTCAGATCGATCTCCACAATGTGGATCAATGCCAGTTGTGGCTCCTTCCAGAACAGCTTTTCATAGATGGCTCCACTGGGGAGTGTTTCCGAAATATTGGTTCGGGAGGGTCGACTGGCCAAACGGTAGAGCCACCAACCCCCTACAGCCAGCAATATGAGAACCAGAAGGCAGCAGAGGTTTAACAGAAATCTCCAGATGGAGTTCAGCAACTTGATCAGTTTGGGTGAATCCATCTTTGCAGAGTTGGGTTCAGGCTTATTCCAGCTCCCCTTCTTCAGTATTTACTTGGCAATGATTCTACGTACCCGGTGATTGAGGGTGTCGCCGGTATACACCCAACCTTTGGGGCCAATACAAATGCCATGCGGTCGTCCAAACTTCGCTTTGGCTGAGGGTGTGTTGTTCCCGATAAATCCTCTTCCTTTGGGGCCGTAACCCGCATGAGAGGTTAAGCGGTTTTTCACCAGATCAATTCTGCGGATCGCTTGGTTTTCCGTATCCACTACGTAGATATTCTCTTCCTTGGCATCGACGACAATTCCCTTCGGGCCGTTAAATGTGCCTTTCAATGGATCGCCCCCATCCCCGGAGTAGCCCTTCTTGCCAGTACCAGCGATTTGAGAGATGACATGGGTATCCAGATCAATCTTCCATACGCTGTGCCCTTCCCGGAGAGCTACCCAGAGTGTGCGGTTCGTGATATACAATGCACGAGGCCCGATCATGGGCACGTCGGGAGAAACTTTGGAACCATGCTTGGGAAGTTTCCGTTCCCCATTGCCTGCAAAACCATCGACCATTCCCGTCTTCAGGTTGATCCGTCGAATGCGATGGTTGCCGATGTCAGCGACGTAAAGGTGCTGCTTTTGTTCGTCCAAAACAATGCTGTGGGGTCTGTTGAAAGTGGCGTCAATGGCTTTACCTCCATCTCCTGAATATCCTTTCTTGCCAGTTCCAGCGATGGTCTGAATCACTCCTGTCTTCGCATCAATCTTGCGGATGATGTTGTTGATCATTTCCACGAAGTAGATGTTGCCACAGGAATCAAACCGCACTTCGTAAGGCTCATTCAGATCTGCTTTGGTGGCCAACCCACCGTCACCCGAATAGCCTTTCTTCCCGGTTCCGGCAATGGTTTCCGCCTGTCCGGACTTCAGGTCCACGGCGATCACCCGATGGTTGCCCACTTCCGTGACATACATTCGCCCGTCTGGACCAAATTCAACGCCAAACGGGTCGGCAATGTTGAAGTCCTTTACGCTTCCTTTCTGAATATTGAGTTCAGCAAGGCCAGTGCCTGCAACGGTTTCCACATAGTTTTCAGCGGCCAACCAAGTATGGACAGCCAGCAAGCCAAAGAAAAGAGACAATCCCTTCATCAGTCCCGGCTTCCCAGCATGTGGAGAAGGTAATAAAGCAGACTGCCAAGGCTGGTAATGAATGCGGCAACGTAAGTCCAGGCGGCCGCATCCAAAGTTTTCCGAACGCCAACCATTTCATCCTGCTGAATAATTCCAAGGTGAACCAGTTCTTCCTTAGCCCGCTTACTGGCGTCAAACTCCACCGGGAGCGTCACCAGTTGGAAAAAGGTCAACACCATGTAAAGGAGTACAATGATGGGGAGGACGGCATAGAAGTTAATAAAAGGGAGGAAAATGGAGCCGATCAGCAGTACATTCAGAGACTGTGAAGCAAATCCCGTCATCGGAACCAGAGCCATCCTTAGATTGAGGGCTGCGTAGCCCACCTTGTGCTGGATCGCATGACCCGCTTCGTGAGCGGCTACTCCCAACGCGGCCAGACTGGTTCCCGCATAATTCTCCTCACTCAAAGCCAATCTTTTATTGGAAGGATCATAATGATCTGTAAGTTTTCCGCCAATGGGTACGATATCTACATCATGTATACCCGCCCGTTCCATCACAAACCTTGCCGCCTCTGCACCAGTAATGTGCCCTCTGGAAGCGACTTGCACATAACGATTATAGGTCGAACTCACTTTGATTTGAGCCCAAACTCCGAGAAGTATCGGGATGAGGATTAAAACTAAAAATTCCATTTGTCTGTTTTTTGAATGCGTTGTTAAGTTGTACCAATTAATGAGCGTTGCCGATCACAAATTTTTTCAAAAATCGATTTTGAGACTTTTCGGAGTTTTTCTTTCAAGCAGTTTGCTGGGCTCTCCCCTTTTGGTAGAGGATGCAGAAACAGTCAGTGATACATTTACAGCCGATACCGCGGAGGATTATTCAGCTGTACAGTCCGACACGGTGCCGCAGGGAGATTATGCCTTTCACCTCACTCATACCTATACCGACCAAACCGATCAGACTCTTTTATTTAACGACACCATTATCCCGACCTCCTTCTCTTTTATCTTTTGGGAAAGTCGTTTGAGAGCCGCGTCTTCCATTCAGGAGGCCCGTGTGGAAGTCATGGAGCCGGGCGGGATCAGTTGGGACACCATCTGGCTCAAGCAAGGTGATGGGGGGGTTGGTGAGAGTTTGTTCACCTTGGAAAAAGTATCCCTGGCTCAGTATGCAGGCAGAGAGTTGATGCTACGCTTTCGCTATCTCGCCAATGGGTATGGCTCCATCTCCGTAGGTTCCGAAACATTTGTGGGCTGGATCTTTGATAACATCCAGGTCGCCGACAGCTTCCAAACCAGGGAATGGTCCATCGGAGAACCCACGGCCCAGGAGCAACTTATTTTAGAATTATTAAATCGTGCACGTCAGGACAGTAACGCCGATTTACAGAGGTTACTCACTACTTCCGATAAAGACATCCAGGCGGCCTACGAAGCCTGGGGTGTCGATCTCAATGCCCTGATCAATCAATTTTCCGGTTACGACTTTGGAGCTTATGCCCAATATCTGGGCCAGGATACCGCCATCCCTGCCTCCTTACCGCCACTGGCCCCCAACTTCAAACTACGGGAAGCCGCTTTGTTGCACAGCCAGGACATGTTTGATAATCAGTTTCAGGAACATGCCAGTTCCTCCAATACCCCTTCACCGCACAACCCCGGAGATCAGGTTGCAGAACGAGTCACTTACCAAGGGTATGGTTACAAAACGGTCGCTGAAAACCTCTCCTCTTACAGTAATTCCGCTTGGGAATCGCATGCGGCCTTCATTGTTGACTGGGGAATCAATGGAGAGACACAAGGCTCCTACAAAGGCATGCAGGACCCTGCCGGGCACCGTTACAACGTGTTTTCGGACGCCTACCGGGAAATCGGAGTAGGGGTGATTGAAGGTATCAATGGAGAGGTTGGCCCCATGGTGATCAGTAAAGCCTTTGGTACGGAATTGACCTTTGACCAACCCTTTGTCACCGGGGTGGCTTTCCATGATATCGATGGGGATGGCTATTACAGCGCAGGAGAAGGTGTCGGCAGCGTAAAAGTCACCGTAGAAGGTGTCACTTATCACGGGGAAACTCCTGCCTCAGGCGGCTATGCCATCCCGCTCCAGGAAAATGGGGATTTTGTTCTGAATTATGAATTGCCCGACGGATCGACCTCCACTCAGGACTTTACCGTCTCCAACCTGGAAAACACCAAGGTCGACATCATGCTGGATTGGAACCCTACCGAAATCTCGGGATCTTCCCTCATTACATTAGGAAACAAAGCTGACTACACTCAGCCTTCGTTGCCCACAGCCACTGCTTATCGTTGGAATTTCAGGAGCGTGGATGCATGGTCTCAAACTTTTGGTGCAGAAGTGGATGAACCAGTCACCGGTTCCCCAACTGGTGATTTTGTCACCTCCTACGACAAGCCCGATGCCGCCGGTGAAAAAGCCTACCGACTGGTCACCTATGATGAAGAACCCAATGACTCCATCAATACCGTTCCGGATGTCTACCTGACACTGGATGACACCTTCTTACCGAGTGCCAGCTCAGAACTCGTATGGTATGACCGCGTCCACGTGGTCTCTGAATCCCAAAACCTCGACGTGGAAATCTCCCTCGATGGTGGCAACACCTGGACCACTCTGGATTCCCGAAACGGTGTTGGCATCAACATGGAATCCGTCTTTACAGAACGCCGCCTTTCATTGACGGAGTATGCCGGAGTCGCCGTCAACATTCGTTTCGCCATCATCAATCCCTTCGGCTCTAGTTATTATAACGGTACAGAGTTTTATTACGGATGGTATATTGACGACATTTCCCTGACGGACACCGATGTGCTCAGCAGCACAACCTCTCAGGACACCCTAACCCCCTCCTGGTCTTTCACCCCCTCCTCCGAAGGCGAATATGTGCTTCAGGCCCAGGTAATCAACGAAACCAATGTCTATACCGGCGGCCCCTTGTTTACCGTGGAAGTCATCGCCAGCAATTCCAGGGATACTCTGCTGGAGGGTACTGCAATGGTCTCGACCTGGTTTAACTCTTCCTGGTTTGGTACGTACTTCGTCGAAGATACAGAATGGCTTTACCGTCCGGGATTAGGCTGGCTTTTCTATGGCCAATCATCTGGCTCCGGAGCATGGTTTTACGAATCCGGCAGCCTCGGTTGGATCTGGGTCGAACCCTCTGTTTTTCCCAACTTTTATCGCTCCTCTGACAACACCTGGTACAACCTCCTGGAATCATCCGGCACGTACTACACCTACAAATTTGATGAGAGCTCCCAAAGTTGGGTGGAAGTGAATTAGATACTCAGAATTCCACCATTTCTTCTATGGTAAGGAATGCGACTTTTTAATTATTTAACGTCCATATTCCTCCTGGTTGCATGGGCCTGCCAGGGAGCACAAGTACCTCAAGGAATCAACTTTCTGGAGAACCATTGCCTGGAGTGTCATGATGACGAGACTGCCAAGGGAGCTCTCATCCTGGAACACCTGACTGGCGAACTTCATGACCTGGATCATCGGGAGGAATGGGTCCGGATCTACGACATTATAAAGTCAGGCAAAATGCCACCACCTAAGAAATCCAAACTTTCGGATGACCAGAGACAAGCGTTTCTTCAAGGTTTGGAACGCTCTATTCTTCAGGCAGAAACTGAAGACGAAACCAAGCTGGGCACAGCCAATGTCCGGCGTATGAATCGTGTTGAATACGAAAACACACTCAGGGACCTCCTCCACTTGCCACTGCTTCGCGTCAAAGAAATGCTTCCCGAAGATGGCCTGCAGCACGGCTATTCGAAGATCCCATCCGCTCTTGAGCTTTCCCATGTGCAGATTCAAAAATACATGGAAGCCGCCGATGTCGCCTTGCGTCAGGCCATCGTGGATCTACCCAGGAAACCGGAACGGCAAAAGTGGCACTTGCCAGCAGTCGACCAGTACACAGGTCGAGCCGCCTTGGCCATTCATGCTGCAGCACCAATTCGCGACGGCAAATTGGCCCCCGAACTGTCCAGCGTCATCCGAGGCAATCCCGTAACAGACTGGGGCAATACCTACCGATCCGCTACCTTCAAAGGCGACGCCGACTCCCTGGTCATCCTCAGCGGCAAGTTCGGAGCCCATCAACCTCAGGGGCTACAACCGGATCGCTACAAGAACCATACCGGAGGCTGGTACAAGCTTCGCTTCTCCACATGGGGACTTCGCTGGAATCGAGGCAAGATTGAACCTGCTGTCCGAAGTGTAATTCGGAAGTATGTCGAATTCACCAAACCCTGGACTCCCGACCCTGTCCAGAAGTGGAAACCAACTCCCCTACCAGAGCCTACTGTTCGGGAGATTCCTGAAAATACAGAATTTTATGGCGATGCCAAAGTCGTGCATGTCGTCCGTGCCTCCTTGAAAGGCACACCCATTGGCTTCTTCGACGCACCATCCCTGAACCCTACCGAACACGAATTCACAGTCTGGCTGGAGCCCGGAGAAAAAGTATCCTTCCACGTCATGACCCTGCCCGGCACAGGACCTGCCAACAGCGGCGTGTCCAATGGAGTCCGCAGCTATGAAGGCCCCGGCGTCGCCTTTGATTGGTTTGAAGTCGAAGGGCCCATTCTGGAAGATTGGCCACCTCGTAGCCAGCAACGCCTCTTTGGGAAAACTCCCATAGCCAGCTTCCCTCGCCCCCTTGTCTCAGAAGCCCCCACAGTCGGAGAGACGAAAGCTCCCACCCCTCTCACCATTGATCATTTTACCGGAGCAGGCCACAAACTCTCCGACCGCTGGTATCTCAATGTCGCCGGAGAAATCACAACCAAACTCAACTTCGCCAAGCCCGGAACCTACGAATTTCAAGTCACTGCTTACGAAACTCCAGCAGGAGAAGAACACGCCAAACTCTACACCAAGTTGAACGGCCGAGAGATGAAACATGCACGTTTTCAGATCAAAGGCTCCGAAAAGTCACCTCAAACCATCCAACGCACCTTCGAAGTCCACTCCGCAGGCCCGGCTACCCTCGGCATTGAATTCCCCAATGATTACTTTGACGAACAAACCCAAGCCGACCGAAACCTCATCCTCACCACATTCCAAGTCCGGCCCGTCAAGTTTTCCGAACCTTCCGAAGACCAAATCCAAACTCCAGAGCCAGCAGAGCTTCTCCTTCAATTTGCCAATCAAGCCTTTCGCAGAAAAGTTCAACCCGAGGAAGTGCAACCCTATGTGGAGATTGTAAACCAACTCCTCCAATCCGGGGAAACCTTTCTCGACGCCATGATTGCCGGCTACAAAGCCATCCTCTGCTCCCCCGACTTTCTCTTCCTTGGCCTGGAAGGCGAAACCGCCACCGCCTCCCGACTCGCCTACTTCCTTTGGAACTCCCCACCCGATGCTGAGCTTCGCAACACCAATCTAAACAACCCAAAAATTCTGCAAAAGCAGGCCAAACGACTTCTCGCCGACTCTAAATCCAGACGATTTGTCGACCATTTCCTCGATCAATGGCTCGACATCAAAGACATCGACTTCACCACCCCGGACCCACAACTCTACCCCGAATTTGATCCCTGGCTGCGAGACTCCATGCTCGAAGAAACCCGAGCCTATTTCACCAAACTCGTTCAAGAAAACCGCAGCATCGACCACATTATCGACTCCGACTTCCTCCTCATCAACCAACGCTTGGCAGAACTCTATCAACTCAAAGGAGTCGCAGGCTCCCAACTGAAACCCTACAAGTTGCCGCCCAACAGCCCCCGAGGAGGATTCCTTACCCAGGCTGCCATTCTCAAAGTCACCGCCAACGGCACCGCCACCTCTCCAGTCATCCGGGGAGCCTGGCTTTCCGAACGCATCCTCGGTCTGCACCTTCGCCCCCCTCCACCCAATATTCCTGCAGTCGAACCCGATGCTTCTGGAGCCATCACCATACGCGAACAAATCGAGGCACACCGAGCCGACCCCGCCTGTGCATCCTGCCACAAAACCATGGACCCTCCAGGAATGGCCCTGGAACACTTCGACGTCATCGGAACCTATCGCGAAAACTACCGCGCCGGAGGTCGCCCAAAGCACATTCGGGTCAACGGCAAACGGGAAATGGAACCCCACCTCAAAATCCTCACCTCCCGAGGCCGCATCCAAAACATCCGCCTCGGTGGCAAAGTCGATGCCTCCGGAAAACTCACCAATGGCCATCAGTTCAAAGACATCCACCAATTCCGACACCTCATTCTCCAGAACAAAGACAACCTCGCCACCAACCTCGCCCGCCAACTCACCCTCTACGCCACCGGCAAAGGCCACCGCTTCAAAGACCGCCAACACCTCCAACACATCATCCAACAAACCCACAAAGACCAACACGGCATCCAATCCATCCTCCAAGCCCTCATCCAAAGCCCCCTCTTTCACCAATAGTGGCATAAGCTTCCAGCTTGTGAACCCTAACCTGACCGACCTCCCCCAGTTCCCACAAAAACAAAGAACAAAGCACCAAGCACAAAGAACCTTTCCCCCATGCACATTGCCAAAAATCCACTTTCCCGCCGCACACTCCTCAAAGCCTCCGGCATCTCCCTTTCTCTCCCCCTACTCCATGCCATGCATCCAAAACTCGGGGCCAAGGACAAAACTCCCCCACCTCGCCGAATGGTCGCCATCAACACCAACCTCGGAATCCTCAGCGAACACTTTTATCCCGAAAAATCCGGCTCCGGCTACGAACTGACTCCCTACCTGGAACCACTCAAGGAACTTCGCGACCAATTTACCATCATTTCCGGTTGCTCACACCCCGATGTTACAGGAGGCCACTCCGCAGAAGTATCCTTCCTTACCGCTGCCCCCCATCCCGGCACACCCTCCTTCCGCAACTCCATCTCCCTGGACCAATTTGCCGCTCAACACATCGGCCAATACACCCGAGTCCCCACACTTTCCCTCAACGTTGCCAAAAAGAAAATCAGCCAATCCCTCTCCTTCACCTCCAGCGGAGTCATGATCCCCGCTGAAAACTCCCCATCCACCCTTTTCAAAACCCTCTTCCTCTCCGGGAACAAAGAAGAAATCGACCGCCGCATCCACGAACTCCGTGTGGGCCGAAGCATTCTCGACACCGTAGCCAAGCGAGCCACCTCTCTCCAACAAAAACTCGGACAAGCCGACAAAGAACGCCTCGACCAGTACTACACCTCCGTTCGCGAAGTCGAACGCCGCCTCCACATCGCCGAAGAATGGGAACACAAACCCAAGCCCAAAGTCGATACCCCCATCCCCAAAGACCAGGAATACCTCCCAGAAAAACTCACCACCATCTACGATCTCATCCACCTCGCCCTCACCACCGACTCCACCCGACTCGTCACCCTCCTCATCAAACTCGACGGCTTCTCCGCCCACATCCCCGGAGTCCGCACCGAAAGCCACAACCTCTCCCACCACGTCGGTCGAAAAGACAAACTCGTCGAACTCAAAAACCTCGAACTCGCCGAATTTCGAGCCCTCGCCAACTTCCTCACTAAACTCCACCAAACCCCCGACGGCCAAAGCGCCAACACCCTCCTCGAACAAACCCAAGTCCTCTACGGCAGCAACCTCGGCAACGGCAACAACCACGACACCCACAACCTCCCAACCCTCCTCGCCGGTGGCAACCACCAACACGGCCAACACCTCGCCTTCGACCGAAAAAGCAACACCCCCCTCTGCAACCTCTACCTCAATATGCTCCAACAACTCCGCATCCCCACCGACAATTTCGCCTCCTCCACCTCTACCCTCACGGGCCTG
>CAYSOI010000129.1:0-6300 GCA_964432425.1 uncultured Opitutales bacterium
CGGCACATTGAAGGTTTCTCGGAATTGTTCTTCGACGAAGAGGACGGCACACCCAATCAGTATTATAAATGGTTTGAGCAGTCGGTCTCCCTCTACAACACCCATCCCGTCAATGTGAACACCGCTCAGGGCTTGGTACTCAACATTCTGGCCAGAATGGGAGGGTTCAATGTCGATTACTTCATGCAACACATGCGTGGCCCGGATACCCTTGCCGGCACTGGAGACGACCCATGGATTACCAATTACCAGCAGATTCCTGGCTTCGGTTTGGGGCAACCCGCCGGAGGGTCCATGTCGGCTTCCCGGCTCTTTGGCTCCACCAGTAAACTTTTTCATATCGAAGTAAAAGTGCAGCGCAGCAACGCTGTATTTCTGATCACCACCCTCATTGGCCCCAAAGACGGCTCCCGTTCCTCCGGTACCTCTACTTCCCGCACTTCCAGATCCAGCTCCTCCAATAAATCCAGTGGCTACTATCCATTCGAAATACTTCATCTTACTGAAAATCGCATATTTTGATCGACTCCACCGCCGGTCAACTATAGCCACCCGTTCCTTTCAATTTCTGCGCTAAACCATTTCCCATTGAACCCCGAAACCCAGCAACAGGCTCCTACCAAGCCCCAGGATTCTCCGGACTTTCTCTTTTTGCCCGGATACCTCTTCTTCTGTGAGTATGTCCAGGTGCCGCCAGGTCTCTCAGATGTAGAACTCGATGAGTTTGCAGAGATGACGATGGGCAGCCTTTCTCCGTTCCCGCTGGAGTACATTCACTGGGGTTGGTTCATGGAGCCGGATCAACCCTGGCTTTTGTTGTATTCGGCGACCAAAGATTCCATCTCCCGGGCTGGATATAAAGAGATCGAAGATTACCAGCACGTATTTCCCTCTTTTCTATCCACGCTTTCCTTCAGGTTTGCCGAACCCACCCTCTATTTTTCCTATCATCCTCCGACGCAGACCCTTACCTTCCACATGCATCCTGGGCAACAAAGCCTGACTTCTCCAGTCGACAAAACGAAAGATGGAGATGAGGAGGAATCTGAGGAGGAAGATTCCGTGGTCATGCCGGATATCAAGTTGCCTGCGATCCACTCCGTGCATGTGCCTTCGCATGACCCTGAGATGGATGATGATTTCATCGAAGAAGAGGAAGATGAGTATGAGCAGCGGGAACCGGATGCCCCTAATTATGAAGATATTTCGGATGTTCGGGAAAGCTTGCTCAATCAATTGCCCTCTACGTCGGAATACCACGTTGAGGACCATTGGCTTGTTCTTGCCGCAACCACAATAAATAAAGATCGCAGCCTGCTGCTGGACAATAACTGGTCTGACCCGGTCTCCACCCAGCCCGGTCCCAATACTCAGCTGAGCCGCACCCAGATCTGGCAAGCCGACGTTCGGAGTGTGGAATTCAAAACGCAGGAACGGCAGACACGTAAACAAGAGCGTTGGCTGACCATGGCGATCACCGTTGCCGTCATCGCAGCCTTGGTCTTTGTTGTGTTGGAAATTGGAGCCATCTTTGGGGGGAATTGGACGAAAAAATTGAAGGATCAGGTCGCGGCCAATGAGCCCAAAGTGGCCACTGTCACGGAAAAAAGTATCTTGCGGGATACCATTGATGGGATTTCCACCAATAGCCTCCAGCCCTTTAGAATGCTTCAGGTGCTGAATAATTACCGCACAGGTGGTATCTATTTCAAAAAAGTGGAAGCCGCCGATGGCAACAAAATGGAAGTCCGTGGAGAAGCCAAACGGGGAAGCGAAGTCAATGCTTTCAAAAGTATGCTACTGGAGTCTGGGGAAGTCCAGAGTTGCGACGTGGAAATGACCATTCGAGGTGGAATCGCGACGTTTACACTGGAAATTACCTTCCCTCCCTATGAGGCGGCTTCCAATGCACCCATACCTCCTGCCATACCTGCACCTATAACTCCTCCAACTTCGCCGTCACCTTCTACTCCTGCCACTCCAACCTCTCCCAAGCCAACCCCGCCGACACCTCCAGCAATCCCTCCAGTTTTAAAGCTTCCATCTTCTAATCCGAGTCCAGCTTCCAATCCCGTAACTCCTCAGGCACGCCCTCCGTCTCCACCGCCTCCTCCGCCGACAAAACCTCCATCCCTTCCCCCAGGAATTACTCCTCCACCCGTCCAAAAGAGCAGGGCTCCCTCTACACCCAATCCTTCACCATCTTCCACGTCATCGGAGAAAGCCCCGAAAACGGCACCTTCTTCGGCCAATACAAGCAAGCCTTCCACTCCGCCAACGACGTCCCCCCGGTCCAAGCCCTCCAAGTTGCCTCCAGGCATCCCTGCGACCACTCCCGGCAAACCGGAGAAGAAGTCACCCTCTTCAGATCCACTTCAATTCCCAACTGGGAAACCCCCTTCCACCAAAGCACCTTCCGGCTTGCCTCCTGGAATTCCACCCCCTCCGCCCCTCCCTCAAAAATAACTGACCTTTTTTGCCATGTTGGAATTGTACAAAAGATTCTCCCTCCGGGAAAAGACCTTGGTCGTTGGCTTTATCTGGGTCCTTATCCTTGCCTGGGGACTTGGGGCTTTTGGACGGATGACGCAGGCCCTTGGCAGCGTCAGGCAACAAAAAGAGCTGATCAAATCTCAAGAGATCATCATCTCCCGGGAGGCACAAATTGATGCAGATCTCAAAGCCCTTCAAAGTAAATTTGACGCAGAGAAGACCTACACAAAGGAAGAGCTGATCGAGAAACTCGAAGAATTTGCTCAAGGGATGAAGTTCAGTATGTCGACTTCCCAAACCCAGGAAGGCGAAATTTTCAATGTCCATTCCGTTCCTGTTCGTTTCCGTGATGAAACGATGGGCTCTCTCATGGCTTTTGGTGAAAAGCTACGGGAGGAACTTTTAATTTCCATTGAAAGAGCATCCATCCAATCCGATAGAAAAGACCCTCGTAAGCTCGATGCGGTCTTTGATATCACCTCTTTTGAACTCAAACAGCAATCGCCATGATCCGACTGCCTCATCTCCTCCGCAAATCCAAGAACCTCTTGCTCTTCCCCCTGCTGTCTTTCTGTGCAGGCATCGGATCTCTCTACGCTCAACCCGCTGCACCTGGTGGCCCGCAAGAGGTGGACCTGATTCCGCTCATTCTGGTCGACCAGGATACCAACTCTATCATTGAACTGCTGGAAGAATTTACCGGGAAATACGCCATTCGGGCTCAGAATGTTCCCCAGGTGCAGATCAATTTCAAAACCAAAGACAATGATGGGCTCTCCCTGGATGAAGCGGTCCTGGTGATTGAATCTTTGTTGAGTCTCAACGGTGTTGCCATCACCAATCTTGGCGATCATGAAAAATTCTTCCGAGTGCTCCCTGCGGCCGGTGTCAATGCCCAGGTTCCGGACTTTCTGGATCGGGAAGTGGTGGATACTTTGCCCGCCAGCCAGAAGGTCTACAGCACCTACTTCGACCTCGATTTCCTGACTGTGGAGCAGGCCATGCCGAAAATCCAACCCTTCCTGACTCCAGGCGTCGGGACGACCGTACTCTTTGAAAAATCCAACTCCTTCCTCATTACCGATGCTCTGATCAATATCCAACGGATCAAAACACTGCTCGGTGACATAGATAAGCCGGCCAAAACGATTGAGCTGAAGTTTTATACTCTTAAGTACATGGATGCTACGGAGATGCAGCAACGCTTTGACGGTCTGGCTCAAGGACCCTTGAAGACACAGCTGGAGGGCAACACCGTCTTCGAGGCGGATGAGCGTACCAATATGCTCATGGTGCTGACACACAGGAGCAACCTTGAGACGATTGATATGATCATCGAGAAGCTTGATGTAAACGTTGAAGCCAAGACCAAGAGTAAGGTATTCAGCGTCAAGCATGCGGAGTCCAAGGAAGTGGAATCCCTTATTACTCAAGTCATCAGCAGCCAGCAGTCGGTACGGAAGCAAACAACAAAGAAAACAGGCTCGGCCTCCACCACTGGAGCCAAACCCACCACCCCAAAACCCGTGGTTACCAAGGCGGTTGCCAATGCAGGACTGGGTGAAAAAAATCTACAGTTTTCCGATTATGTCGTGATCGTTGCAGATGAGCGCAGTAATTCGATTGTCGCCTCCGGCACTGAAACCGACCTGGAGTACATTGAAAAGCTCATTGAGCAGATAGATGTCCTGCTAGCCCAGGTGCGTATTGAGGCGATCATTGCGGAAGTCTCCCTGACACGTACCATGAAACGGGGTATCGAAGTTTTCCGGCCCTCTTTTAATGTTGGCGAAGTGCAAAGCACACTAAGTTCTACACTTACTGACGAGTATGCAGCCCTGGATGTCTTGACTGGAACTTTTACAGGTCGTGCCGGTCGCTACACCCTGGACTTTGTTTATGACACAGCCAAAGCCAATGCGAACGTGAAAGTGCTTTCGAGCCCTGCAATCCTGACCACCCACAATCAGGAAGCCCTCATCAATGTATCGGAATCCCGTCCAATCATTACGGCAACCCAGTCGTCCGGAGCCTTTACCAATACCACTACAGGCTTTACCAATAGCCAGGTTCAATACCGTGATATTGGGATTCAGCTCAAAGTGAAGCCACTGATTGGTTCCAATGGAGTCATCCAAATGGAGATTGAGCAAAAAATTGAAGATGTGGGGGAGATGATCGAAATCAATGGCAACCCACAGCCCGTCATCAAAAAGCGGGAAGCCAATTCCTTTGTCAGTGTGAATGATCAGGAAGTCATCATCCTGGGTGGGCTGCAAAGTCTACGAACTGCGAAATCTGTTGGTAGCAACGGTTTGATTTCCATGATACCGATTGTGAGTAACATTCTGGGTAACCACGATAAAGATAGCAACGTCAAGGAGCTGATCATTTTCCTGAAGCCCTACGTGATCAATAATGTAGACGAAGCAGGGAAGTACACCCGAGACCAGATAGGAAAGCTTACCCATGGGGATGACATCGATAACTTTACTGAGAATGGGGCTTTCAAAACTTTGGAGGACATCACTGACGAAGAAAAGAAAGCTGGGAATCGTATCAAAGAGTGGCTAGGATTTCATAAAGACTTGTGAGTAAGGATCGTCAGATTCCAAAAATACCTTTTGCCAAAAGGGTCGGTGGTCCTGCCAACCTCTCCCGTCCTCATTGCTGGCTCCCTTTGAGCAGTCTTTTGGTTCTTCTCTCTTCGGGAGCCTCGCTGGAGGCCCAAAGAACCCGGAGTCTTACCGAGCAATCCCCATTTATTCCCCCAGGCTTCCAGGAACAAATCAAGAGAGAGCAGGAAAAGAAAGCCAAGCCCGCTCCTGCTCCTCCCAAACCTCCACCTTTGATCGAAAAAAACCTTGAATTCAAAGGCTGCATGCGGCTGCGAAATGTCTGGAGATTCAGCATCTTTGACAAACGTAGCGGAAAAAGCTCATGGGTACGCCTCAAACAGAAAGCGGAAGCAGGCTTTACTGTGATTGAATTCGACGAAGAAAACAAAACCATCGTCGTCGAAGCCAATGGCCACAAGGAGGAGCTTTCCATCAAAAGCCCCAGTGGTGCCCCTGTTCCGATCTCGCACTTAAAAGCGGCTTCGACAGCCAAGCCCAAACCTACCCCGAAAACGACCAAACCTGCTACGCCAACACGGAAAGCGCCCTCCGCAAAACCTGTTCCCCGCAGAAGAATTGTGACCCCCAGTAACTGATTTCCAATGCTTCAAACTTTACTCACTCCCCAAAAACAACCATGGCTGGATGGCCTTGAAGAAGAGCAGATCGACCAATTGGCCGAAACCCCTCGTGAGCTGAGGTTGAGATTGTATTCGGAGATGAAAGATTCCTCTCCCGATGAAGCTCTGGAGGAACTTGCCAAAATCGCCAATCTGCCCTTGCTGGAAGACTTTACGATGCTGGAGGAACCCGCATCCAAAATCCCGCTCCGGTTGATCAATCAATATCAATGCCTACCCATTGCCCCTACCAGTGGAGAGGAAGATCCTGATCTCCTGGAGCTCATCACCGTCTGGCCTCCAGATGCAGAAATGGATAAATGGATCCTGGCATCCTCTGGAAGAACTCCTGTCTGGAAACTTGGCCCACCGGAATTGGTGTACGGCACCATTACTCAAAATTTTGGCGTGGGGGCGGATAGCCTTGAAGACTCAAATCTGGATGAGCTGGATTATGGGGATGAGGACGAAGACGAAGAAGATGAAAATGCCGCCATCATTCGCTTTGTGAATGAAGTCATCGCCAGGGCAATTAATGAACGTGCCACGGATATTCACTTTGAACCACT
>CAYSOI010000129.1:6400-9793 GCA_964432425.1 uncultured Opitutales bacterium
AATCAGACCCAGATTCACCACGACATCGGGTTGGACTTTTCCTCGGCTCTGCGACACATCCTCCGGCAAGACCCGGATGTCATCATGGTCGGGGAAATTCGTGACCGGGAAACTGCGGATATTGCGATTCGTGCCTCGTTAACAGGTCACTTGGTGCTGTCCACACTCCACACTAATGATGCTCCTGGAGCCCTGACTCGTCTCATTGATATGGAGATCGAGCCCTTTCTCATTGCGTCGTCGGTGGAGATGATCATTGCCCAGCGTCTGGTTCGTCGTCTTTGCCAACATTGTGCTCGTCCGACTACCTTGGCGGAAAGCATGATCAAGAGTCATCTCATTACACTGGGACTTCCTCAGGAGGAGTATGAGAATGTACACCTGATCCGTGAGCCTGACGGATGTGACCGTTGCGGAGGTCGAGGTTACCGTGGCCGGGTTGGAATCTTTGAAGTTCTTGTGGTGTCGGATGAAATGCATGGTCCCATCGTGGAAAAAGCCTCTTCCCATGAGATTCGGGAACTCGCCTTGCACCAAGGCATGCGGTCCTTGCCTCATTCAGGTTGGGAGCAAGTCAAGAGGGGATTGATCCATTTACCGGACATCATGCGCTATGCCGACATAGGTTCGGATGTTGAGACTCTCTAAGCTTAATTGTCCATTGCTTGATTGATCATGCCGGAGTTCACATACAAAGCCATCACCGCTTCCGGGCGAACCCGTACCGGTACCATTGAGGCAACGGATAAAAGCAATGCCATCAGTCTCTTAAGAAAAAAGACAAAGCAGATCATCTCCATTTCTGAGCACAAAGCTGGAAAGCCCAAACCGGGTCCCGACAAGAAGAAAGTCAGTAAAGACAAAAAGCCAAAGTCCAAGGAACCGAAGGTCACCAAAGAGAAAAGTGCCAAAACCATTAAACGCTTTCGGGGTAAAGAACTGCTTTGCCTGAATTTCCTGAAACGTCTCTTGGAACTGCACTCCAGCGGCCTGGCTCTGGGAGATGCCATTCGGCTCCTCTCTCAACGCCTTTCGGAGCCCCAACTCAAGCAAGTTTGTTCCCACATTTGGAAGGAAATCAGTGAAGGTCGTAACCTCGCCTCTGCGATGGGGACACTACCGGATGTGTTTCCTCCCTCCATTACCTTTGTGGTTGAAGCCGGAGAGCAAACCGGAGAACTCAACCCCATTCTGGAAAAAATTGTTACCTATATGGAAGAACGCCGGGAGATCCGGGGCAAAGTCATGGCCGGCTTGGCCTATCCTTTCTTTATCATCTCGGTAGCCGTAGTGGTGATTATTTTTGTGCTGACTTTCCTGATGCCTCGAATCGACGAAATGATTCAGCAACTCGGTGGAGAAAGAAACTTCGCTGCCAACCTCCTGATCGAATCTGGAGATTTCCTGAAAGTGGGAGGGCCCTTTATCTTCGGTGGTCTCGTAATCATTGGGTTGGGCTACAGGCAGTGGAGGCGAACCAATACCGGGCGTAAAATGACCGATACCTTTCTTCTTCGCCTTCCGATTGTGGGTACGATCACTCTTTACAGCAATCTGTTCCAGACCTGTAACCTTCTGGGAACGCTGCTCTCCAGCGGGTTGACCACAACCGAAGCCCTTCGCCTCACCGAACGTACCATTACCAATCTCGACCTTCGCCAACGCTTCAACACGACTCGGACCCAGGTGAATGAAGGTGTAGGTTTCACCACCTCACTTCGTCAGAACAAATTCATGCCGGATCTGCCTTTGGATATTCTCACCGTTGGCGAAAACACAGGTAACCTTGTCCACAGCTTAGGCGAAATTACCAAATCTTTCCGAGTTCAGCTTACTCAGAAAATGCAGAGCATGACGGTGATGGTCTCCTCCGGTGCATTGGGTATTGCTTTTGGAATTGTGGCAATGGTGGCCTATGTAATGATTTCCAGCATCCTGGGCGTCAGCACCAACATTAAATAAATCATACCAACTGCGGGATAGGGCGGCTGTTGACGACGGCGTCTTGGACGTCCTTGGGGAGATTCGAAAGTAGGCGGACTTTGCCTACATCAAAAAGTGTGTGCATCACCGTTCCGAGCAGCATGTTGTTGTTGACTTTGTCGGCAGCAGGCAAGCTGGCTGTCTTGTCAGACTGCCCCACGACTTGCCCCATTTTGAGCCCTCCTCCCGAGAAGGCGAGGGTACAAAGGTTGCCCCAGTGATCCCGGCCACCTTGTTTGTTGATCTTGGGAGTGCGGCCAAATTCGCCGGTAATGATGAGTAAGATTTTGTCCTGTAGGCCACGTTGGTGAACGTCTTCAATGAACGCACTTACGGCCTTGTCTACTGCCGTCCCGAGTACAGGCATTCCGTCATCCACTCCAAAGGCATTTCCATGCATGTCCCAGCCCGTACTGGTTACGGTTACAAATCCGCAGCCGGATTCGCAGAGCCTTCGGGCCAGAAGCATTTGTTTTCCGAGGGCTACGGGTGATTGTTTCGGGATCGCTTTCCCATTTTTCTTCTTCTTGGTCAGATGTCTGGGTGGCTTGATGTGGCCCGTGTCGTAAGCTTCAATCAGCCGCGGGTCTTCATCGGAAATGTCAAAGGCCTTGGAAATGCCTCCAAGAATTACATCATAGGCTTGCTGGTTAAATTCATCCTGGCTGGCGAGTACTCCTGAGCTTTCGGCCTGAAAACGAAGTTCATCCACTTTTCGAAGCAATCCCTGGCGGTCCTCAAAACGATTCTCCGTTAAATTTAATTGCATGTCCTGCAGAACTTTTCCTCCAGCACTGGGATCAAACATTTTGTAGGCTAGAGGCAGGGAGCCCGTGCTGGAAATGCGGTCCGAAGAATTGTTCAAATCTTTGTAAGCGGGGCCCAGGGTTTTGGGGGTGACCACTATGTTTCTGGGCAAACCGGTGTTGGGATTGGAAAGTCCTGCAATGCGGGAAAACATGGAGGCCATGCATGCCTTGGTTGGATTCCCTCCTGCCGAGACCAAGGCCGCCGCAGAAGGGTGGCTGGAATTTCCATGAGCGTAACTCCTCACCACCGCCATTCTATGGGCTTGCCTGGCTAAATTCTCAAAATGACTCCCGAATGTGACACCGGGCACAGAAGTTTTGACCTCGCCAAACATCGCCCGGTATTCTGAAGGGGCTGTCATCTTGGGGTCAAACGTCTCGATATGCGTCGGCCCGCCCTGAAGATTCAGCATCACAATCGCCTTATCTTTTACAAAATCGTATTTCCCTTTTCCCTTGGCAAAGGCAGTTGTTGCCAGCAATTGAGCGAGGTTAATCCCTGCCAATCCCAAGGTTCCCACCCGAATAAATTCTCTGCGTGAGGTAGTTTGGCAAGTTTGCGAAAGGGTATTGGAAGCAATGGTCAGCATATCGGGGTCCT
>CAYSOI010000130.1:0-9714 GCA_964432425.1 uncultured Opitutales bacterium
AAGTTGAGAAATTCGCTCACAAGAGCCCCCAGCTTCCTTGATCGCCCGGACATGTGGAAACTGCTCGTAGAGTCTGGCGCAGGTATCCACTCCAATCTCGATCCCGCAACGTCCAGGAATTGAATAGAGAATAATTGGAACCTCTACTGCAGCAGCAACACGGGAAAAGTGGAGAAATAACCCCTCCTGGCTGGGCTTGTTGTAATAAGGGGCAACCAGGAGTAAGGCATCGGCACCGGAACTTTCGGCTTCTCTTGAAAGTCTTTCCGCTTCACGAGTCGAATTCGAACCGGACCCAGCAAGAACGATGGTGTCACTGCCTTTTGCAAATTCAACAGATTTTCGGATCACTTCACTGTGCTCTTCGTGTGAAAGCGTAGGGGATTCACCAGTAGTACCTACGGCCAGAATCCCTTCCAGTTTCGCCTCGATTTGTGTTTGAATCAGCCTTTCAAGACTGGCGTAATCTACCTCTCGGTTGGCCATTGGAGTGGCCAGTGCCGTGTGTGTGCCGTGTAGTGGAAGTGTTGCAGACATGGTGGGCGAGAGTAAATGAAACCCTAACCCATGTTGGCAACAATGAAGTTAGGAGAATGTGTTTATATCAAAAGTTCTCACAGTAAACAAATGTCTACTGTAGGGTTTCGGTTAGAATACTTCTTATAAAAAGAAAAACATCAGTGCTCACCGAAATCATGGACAAGCACTGATGTTTTAGAAAAAGGGGGAACGATTTACAGTTCGCGAATTTTGATATTTCTCCAGGCGACTTCGAAGGGGCCGGTGCCTTTTTTGATGCCGTGTACCTGAAGGCCGATGAAGCCTTTGGGGTGGGATTTGAATTTTTCTTCGTGGGTCAGGTCGGAGATTTGAGTGCCGTTGATCCAGGTTTGGATGCGTGGTCCTTCGGCGAGGACACGATAGGAGTTCCATTTGCCTTTTTTGAAGTGTTTGTGGGGCTTGAGTTTGTCTTTGGGGGTCATCCATCCACCTGCGGCTTCTCCGTAGATGTACCCGGATTCGCAGCAGCCTTCAATTTCAACCTGGGGGCCGTTTACGCGACCTGTGGGGCCACCTCTGGTTTGGGAGCGGATTTGGACTCCGGAGTTCAGCCGGTCGTCGACTTTGACTTCGAAAACGAGTTCGAAATTGCCATAAAGTTTGTCGGAGCAGAGGAATGAATTGGGGCTACCTTCGTTGGTTTTGCCTACGATGGTTTTGTTTTCAACCCGGTAGGTGGCGGTGCCATTGCGTTGAGTCCAGCCGTCGAGGGTTTTTCCGTCGAAGATGGCGGTGAATTTATCTTTGGCAGCCAAAGTTGCGGCGGCGGCAGTCAGGAACAGGGCAGGGAGGATGAACTGTTTTTGTAGCATGGATGTCATATTATTTAATTAGGTAATACGGGTCTGAGTTATGAGTGGGGCAGGATCTTTTGTAAAGGTTGCCTTTAAGGAAATAGCTGCAATAAGGAGAGTTTTCCTATGACAGAGAAGAATTCCACCTTACCCGATTGGCTCACGAAGGAGTATCCCTTTGTACAGAATATTCATGAAGTCAGTGGTGGTGTGCGATTGAACTATGTGGACCATGGGGAAGGGGAGCCGGTTTTGTTGCTACATGGGAACCCCACCTGGTCTTACTTTTACAGGAATGTGATCAAGGATCTTTCCGGACGTGGCTTTCGTTGTATTGCCCCGGATCATGTTGGTTGTGGCTTGTCGGATAAACCTCAGGACTACGGGTATCTTCTGGAGCAACACATCGACAATGTGGCCAGTCTGGCCGAGAAATTGGGATTGGAGGGGGTGCATTTGATTGTCCATGACTGGGGTGGAGCAATTGGTTGTGGTTGGGCGGTGAGAGTTCCCGATAAGGTTCGTTCGGTAACTGTCCTCAACACCGCCGCCTTTCTTTCCAAGCGAATCCCGCTTCGCATTGCGTTTTGTAAACTTCCTGGAGTTGGTGAGTTTCTGGTGCGGCAGTTCAATGCCTTTGCAGGTTTGGCGAAGGGTATGGCGGTGGAAAAGCCGTTGGCACCAGAGGTTGCGAGGGGATTTCTTTACCCGTACGACAATTATCAGAACCGCATTGCCACAGCCCGTTTTGTGAAGGACATTCCGATGCGGCCCAATCATCCCAGCTGGATGACCATTCGGGAGATTGAAGACAAGTTGGAGGTTCTCTCAGATAAGCCAATGCAGATCTGTTGGGGTATGAAGGACTGGTGTTTTTCCCATCACTTTTTGGATCGATGGAAAGAATTGTTCCCGAATGCACCGGTCATGGAATTGCCCGATGCCGGGCACTACTTGCTGGAGGACGAAACTGAAAAAGTTACTCAGCAGATTCAGACCTTTCTGGAAGGCGTCCGTAGCGGACCGTAAGTTCCTTCAGGTAGGAAGCAGATTCGAATTGGGCTTTGTCCAATTGCTTCTGAGTGCATCGCCATTTCCAATTGTCCTCGGCCACTCCAGGCGTGTTGAGACGAGCCTCTCTTCCGAGACCCAGTATGTCCTGAATCGAGTAAATGGCGAGCTTGGCTGTGGAGGTGCAGGCGGCACGAATCAAGTCCCAGGATGCACTGTGTCCATCCACTCCGAGGTAGCAGCGGTAATTGTGTTTCTCTAGATCGCTGCCATGGTGATACCATCCCATGCTGGTATCATTGTCATGGGTACCGGGATAGACCACGCAGTTGGAGGTATCAAAGTTGTGAGGTAGGTGAGGGTTGCCCGGATCACTGGCAAAAGCGAATTGCAGTACTTTCATTCCAGGGAATCCAGACGCATCACGAAGATCAAAGACTTCTTTCCCCATGTCTCCAAGATCTTCGGCAATAATTGGGAGGGGAGAGGGGAGCCCTTTGGCTTTGTCGAGGGCTTGAAAAAAAGCAATGCCAGGTCCGGGCTCCCAGGTTCCTGTTGTCGCATCTTCAGCTTCTTCGGGAATAGACCAGTAATCATGGAACGCTCGGAAATGGTCAAGTCGCAGCCAATCATAGCGTTCGAAATCTCGGTGAATGCGCTGATTCCACCATTGGTATTTCTGTTTCTTCAGGATGTCCCAACGATAGACGGGATTGCCCCATAGTTGACCTTTTTCCGCAAAATAATCGGGTGGCACACCAGCCCGAGACTCCACGCAGCCCGTTTTATTCAGGGCGAAGATTTCAGGATTTGCCCAAACATCTGCACTGTCATGAGACACAAAAATCGGGGCGTCGCCAATCAATTGGATACCGGCTTTCTCCGCATCTTCCTTGAGAAGTTTCCATTGCCCATCGAACAAGTACTGCTGAAATGCATAGAATTGGACATAATGCTGATCTTGTTTGGTTAACTTCCTTTTGCGGGCCTGTTGGATGTGCCGTGAAGTTTTAGGCCAATCATACCAGGGGGCCTGGTCGTAGCGTTGTTTCATGGCCAGGTAGAGACAATAATCTTCCAGCCAATAGGCTTCCTGCTTTTGGTATTCCAAAAAATCACCGTATGTGGACACACTGAGCTTTCCGGATTTCTGAAACGCTTGGTAGGCTTTTGTCAGCAAGCTTTCCACAATTGGGGTCAAGGCATCGAAGTCGACGTAGTGATGGGGAAGTGCTTTCAAGCCATCCAGATCCTCATAGTCCAGTAAGCCTTCCGTTACCAGAGAGCAAAAATCCAGTAGAAGTGGATTCCCGGCAAAGGCTGAATAACTGGAGTAGGGGGAGTTCCCCAGGGCAAGTCCGGTTGGGCCGATTGGACAGAACTGCCAACTGCTTTGTCCGCTAGTTTTTAGAAACTCCAGAAAACGTCGTGCTCCGGCACCAAGGTTTCCTATGCCGTAATCATTCGGCAAGGATGTAATGTGGAGCAGGAGACCTGATTGGCGTTCCTTCAACCAAGGGGAATTTAGAGGTGAATTCAAATTAGACATAATACATATTGTGCGATAGCGAGTGTAAAATCCGCCATGACTACAGTTGCTGCTAACTCGTGTGATGAACTACGATCAATCCATGTGTCAAGAATTCCATGGTTTCTTGAATGTGACAAAACTGGGGCGTTGACCTCATTACATATCTAAACCAAAAATTTATAACTTCACATGATTGGTAGAAAACAGATTTCGATAACTTGCCTGAGCATCATGACCTGCTCGATGTTGGTTTCCGTAAAAGGAGCACCCTCTTCAATGGATTATGATCGGGACATTCGTCCAATCCTTTCGGACAAATGCTACACCTGTCACGGACCAGACTCGAACACCAGGAAAGCCAAGTTACGGCTAGATAAGGTTGTGGGAATTCAAACTACTCTGGAGGGACAATCTCCGGAACTGCTGCATCGGGTATTAACCAAAGATCCAGATGAAGTCATGCCGCCTCCTGGCAAAGGCCGAAAATTGACCCGAGCTGAAAAACAGAAATTGCAGCAATGGATCGCGGAAGGTGCTAGCCTACCGGAAAATGACAACCATTGGGCGTTCATTGCTCCTACCAGACCGGAATTGCCAAAAATTAGACATAATGCAGGCTGGGTGAAAAATCCCATTGATCGTTTCACTTTACAGCAGTTGGACGCTACGGAAAAGAAACCTGCCCCATCGGCTGGCAAACTGGCTTTGCTCCGAAGAGTCAGCTACGACCTGACGGGACTGCCGCCTTCCCTTCAGCAACAGGATGCCTTTCTGGCGGACAAGTCCCCGGATGCTTACGAGAAACTTGTGGACCGATTGCTGGAATCTTCTGAACACGCAGAACACGCCACCCGCTTCTGGCTGGATGCGGCCCGCTATGCTGATACGGACGGTTATCAGAATGACCGCTACCGCTACATGCATGTCTGGAGGGATTGGGTGATTCAGGCTTATCAGCAAAACATGCCCTATGATCGTTTCATTGTCGAGCAAATGGCTGGCGACCTCCTTCCCGACCGTAATTTCTACACACAAGTCGCCACAGGCTTTAACCGGAACCACCGAATCAATTCCGAAGGGGGATCGATTCCCGATGAGTGGATTGTCGAGTATGTGGCGGATCGGGTGGAGACATTGGGGACCCTTTTCCTGGGGCTGACTTTTAACTGTGCCAGATGCCATGATCACAAGTATGACCCCGTTTCTCAAAAGGATTACTACTCCCTCTTTGCCTTCTTCAACAACATTGATGAAGCCGGGCTTGGACCCAATAATGGGAACAGTCCTCCATTCATTCCAGTTCCCAAAAGTTGGCCAAAACTTTCCGCTGAAGAAGCCAAGTTTGTCACTCCTGAAAAAATGAAGGTCAAGTTGGTGCAGGTATCAGTCCCCCGCCCTCAACCCGGCTCTCCGCAAACCGTGATGGTGATGCATGAAAGGACCGGTAAACCTCGCCCAACTTATCGACTGAACCGGGGTTTGTATGATCAACCGGACAAATCCAAGGAACTCTCTCCAGACATCCCCGAAGTCCTTGGTGGCTGGGAGGAGTCCTGGGCCCGAGATCGCATTGGGCTGGCAAAATGGCTAACATCTCCGAACAATCCATTGACCGCTCGGGTTACCATGAATCGCCTGTGGCAACGTTTCTTTGGCACAGGAATCGTCAAAACCAGTGAAAACTTTGGGATTCAGGGAGATGCCCCGGAGGACCAGGCCTTGTTGGATTGGCTGGCAACTGAATTTATCCGCAAAAAATGGGATTATCGTGCCATGGAGAAATTGATCGTCACCAGTGCCACTTATCGACAGGCCGCACAATCCGGCAACTGGCAGCGCAGACGTCTTCACCCCTATGAAATTCGTGACTCTGCTCTGGTGGCCAGCGGTCTTTTGGTCAACAAAATCGGCGGCCCCTCGGTCAAACCCTACATGCCTCCCAATATCTGGAAAGCCATATCCAATAATAAATATACGCAGGACAAAGGGGAGAAACTCTATCGTCGAAGCCTCTACACCTACTGGAGACGTACCATCCCGCCTCCAACCATGATGACCTTTAATTCGTCCGACCGGGAAATATGTTCGGTTCGAAAAGACAAGACCAACACACCACTCCAAGCCCTCACTCTCTTGAATAACATTACCTTTGTCGAAGCGTCCAGGTTTCTGGCAGAGAGAATGATCCAGCAAAGCCAGAAGCCGAAAGAACGCCTCGAATTTGCCTTCAGAACGGTACTCACCCGCCGCCCGACTCATCAGGAAACCCAACGCTTGCTGGAGGATTTGCATTATTATCTCAAAGATTTTCAGAAACGTCCGCAGGAAGCCTCACAACTTCTGAAAATTGGAGAAAAACCAGCGAACAAGCAGCTCCCTCCTGAGGAACTTGCTGCTTATACACTCATCGCCAATACTCTATTGAATCTGGATGAAGCCATCATCCTGAACTGACCCCAACTTTCTCTCGCCATGAATCTTACCAGAAGAGCCATACTGCAAAACTCCACATTGAGCCTTGGTTCCATCGCTCTCAGTTCCCTGCTCAGAGCGAATAACCCCACCCGAAATACGATTGGAGGAATCGATGACCTTCCCCACTTTGACCCGAAAGTAAAGCGGGTCATCTATCTTTTCCAATCCGGAGGTCCCTCCCAACTTGATCTGTTTGATAACAAGCCGAATCTTCATGAACGATTTGGTGAGGAAGTTCCCACCTCCGTCTATCCGGACGAAAGGAAAACCACCATGACTTCCGGCCAAAAAGGGTTTCCGGTGGCACCCTCCGCACTCAAATTTGCACGGTATGGAAAAAGTGGGATTGAGCTGAGCGAAGTCATGCCGCACCTCGCCAAAGTGGTCGATGATATCTGCGTGGTAAAATCCATGCATGGAGAGGCCATCAATCATGATCCTGCCGCGACGTGTTTTCAGACAGGTTCTGTCATTCCTGGCCGTCCCAGCATGGGCTCATGGGTCAGCTACGGCCTCGGAAGTCTCAATGCTGACTTGCCCGCATTTGTCGCCATGACTTCCAATGGCACTGCCAAGTCTGGCCAGCCTCTGTACGACCGTCTCTGGGGTTCGGGTTTTCTACCGGGACGTTTTCAGGGCGTCAAATTCAGAGGACAAGGTGATCCCATTCTCGACCTCTACAATCCCCGCGGAGTGACCCGCTCTCAGCGACGCAGGATGCTGGATACTTTACAATCCTTCAATCAGAACCAATTGGATCATTATGGCGACCCGGACATCTCGACCCGCATCTCCCAATATGAATTGGCCTACCGGATGCAAATGAGTGTGCCCGAACTCATCGACTTCAGCAAAGAACCCAAGCACATCATTGAGAGCTATGGCCCCGAAGTGAACAAAGTGGGCAAATATGCCTACAACTGCCTGCTGGCCCGACGTCTTGCAGAACGGGGCGTACGTTTCATCCAACTCTACCACAGAGGTTGGGATGCTCACGGAGGTGCAAAAAACAATGTGACCCGCCAATGCAAAGACACGGATCAACCCACCGCAGCCTTGATTGCCGACCTCAAGCAACGAGGCATGCTGGAAGATACTCTCATTATCTGGGGAGGCGAATTCGGCAGAACCGTGTATTGCCAGGGTAAACTCACACGTGATAAATATGGCCGTGACCATCATCCCAATTGCTTCACCTATTGGATGGCCGGTGGCGGGGTAAAGCCAGGTTTCAGCTACGGAGCCACGGATGATTACAGTGTCAACGTAGTCGAAAACCCAGTCCATGTGCACGACCTCCAGGCCACCATTATGCACCTTCTGGGAATCGACCATGAACGACTGACTTTCAAACACCAGGGAAGGCATTATCGCCTGACCGACGTTCACGGAAAAGTTGTCCATGACATCTTATCTTGATTCCTGAAACATCCCTTGCCCGAACTGAACCGCTGTGAATTCTGAAAACTCCAAACCGAAAGACTCTGAGCCAAAGAAAAAGAAGAGTCCATTTCGGTGGTTGCTCCTTCTGATACCGATAGTCTTGGGAGCCATTTTCTTTGTCGAAGCGATCTTAACGAAGGCACTGACCAGGCAACTGGAGAATGCAGGGCTCAAACTTGGTTCACTCCGAGTCTCTTCGGCTGGACTTGACGGCATTGAATCCATTCAAGTCAGCGATTTGGAGTTTCCTCCCGAATGGACTCTTGCCGGTGTGAGCATTGACCTGGCAGAACTTGCCATAAGTTATGAACTCAATGAAGTATTCAAAACCAGGAAGCTCGATGACATCACCTTCAAAAACCTGAACCTTTCTGTCGACTTGGATGAATTCACTCTTCCCGAGTCGGAAGACGGTACAGGAGATTACAAAGACATCCCCCAAACCATCTTCTCCTCGCTGCCCGATGCTTATCCGTTCCAAAGTCTGGAAATAGAAAGCGGCAGCCTCACCCTAATCAAGGACCAGCAACTCCTGGCTGCCCTTCCCTTTCAACTCTCCTTCCATGAGTCCGGGAAACTGAGCATTCAATCTTCCAAACTACAGTTCAAGTCTACTTTTAACAAAAAGATGGGGCATGCGGTAGCAGAAGTACAATACCAGTTAGCTGCCTTTCCAGGAGTGCTCACTCCCCTTCTTCAGGAATCTTCAGAGCTTCCCGAGTTCAATGGTGTTTCCCTGACCGGCAATCTCTCGATCGCCAATCAGCAGTTCAAAGACGCTTCACTTTTCATCAATGTTGCCTCTGCCGATACTCCCTTTGGCAAGCTCTCCGGCTCAACTTTCCGGCTAAATTGTAAGGAAAACCTGAGTCCCGCCAGTCTCGTGATCAAAACGAATTACACCGAAGCCAAATACGATCCGGTTTTTGCAGAATCCGGGAGACTGGAACTCAACTTCAATGCCGACCTGCCAAGTATGTTCTCCTGCACTTCCGATCGCGGAAAAATCCAGCATTTACGGTATCAGGATTTTTCCATTTCTGCCAAGGCGACAAAGTCGACAATAGAAACGAACGGAAAACTCACCACTTCTGGAGAAACCATCCCATGGAAAACCAAAGTCGATCACCCATTTTTCTCAAAATTCCAGAAATGGCTCCAAGCTCCTGACTTCGAATTCCCCACAATCCCCGAAAATGAAGAGATACTGAATGCACTGGCCGTGGAAATCGGCCCTGTTCAATTGAATGAAAGTGATCAGCTTAATTTGTTCCTGGAAGGTATTCCCTATGCATTGATATCAGGTGAGATCTCCGCCACCAGGAAAGCAGGCGAAAGAATTGCTCAAATCAAGGTAAAGGATGGAATCATGGATTTTCCTGAATCTGGATTAAAAATCTCAGGTGTCCAATATTCCAGTAAATTGTCCGACAAGCCCGCACTTCGAACCATTGAAACATCGACGCTGGAAATCGACTCTATTCAATTCGGGGATCTCTCTCTGAAGAATGGGAAACTGCCCATCACCCTATCCACCAATGTCGAAGGCAATCCAGTCCTTATCATTGAAGCTACAGATTTTGATGCCTTGGGAGGCAAAGTATCTCTTGGGCTCACAAGTGTCGAAATTAACGGAGCAGATACTACGACAACCGGACAGATTATAATTACTGATATTCAGTCAAAAGAAATCCTGAAATTGCTGGATGTATCCCACGTGGGATTGGATGGGCAACTGGAAGGCTTGCTTCACTTTGTTTACAATCCCTCCGGCACGACGCTGTCCAACGGCCATTTGAGCATCAAACCAGAATCCACCCTGTCTGCACAATACGATGCAAAAGGTGCACTCACATCACAGTACAGGAAGGGGTCTCCTGAATGGAAGCAGATGAATCG
>CAYSOI010000131.1:0-6393 GCA_964432425.1 uncultured Opitutales bacterium
AAGCATACTCCAGATTTCTTTTTGGGTATTGAGAGATTACTGGATCCCAAGACCGTCGTGTCCCTCAATTTTACCTATGGTCGCCCCGATGGATATTTGAGTGATCCCTACAAAGGAGTCCAATACACAGTAGAACCTTTTCCTGGGTTTGAGTTTCTGAAACTTGCCTCTGAAAACCGCCCAGATGAAAGAGAAACCTTTATTGGTTATCTGGAAGGCAAACGTTATTTTGAAAAACTAGATGCCAGCATCGAAGCCTCTTACCGCTATTTCGCCGATGACAGGGACTTGGTCGGACACACTTTTGACCTTCAATGGTTTCAGAGATTTGGCGACTCCTGGGTTTTGCGGCCAGGCTTCCGGTATTACATTCAGGATGCGGCCAATTACTACAGGAGAACTCTGGATGGTACTGGAATTGATCACGATGCACAAATCTTCGGTCAAGCCCCCTACTACTCCTCCGATTACCGAATTTCTGAATTGGAAACTCTCAATTACGGGTTGAAGTTAACCTATTTCACCAAAGGTAATCTCAACATCGACATCGCTTTCGATAAATATGAAATGAAGGGCTTGGACGGTGTCACCAGTCAACTTCTCTACCCAGACGCCAAGGTCTACACCGTTGGTCTTCAGCTTGTCTATTGATGAATCCGGATTTCTTCAGTTTCCAACAATCCATTGTAGCGGAATTTGCTAAAAATTCCGACACCCATAGTCAGAAGATTTTGCATCTTCTGCTACGATCCTTCGGTAAACAGATAAGGGTATGAGTCTACTTTCTGACAGAAGTCCTTCAACTATTGAAGCTGGCCAGTTTCGAGTGCGTTTCAAAGCCATGGGAACCAACTGCGAGATCCTGTATCGTGCAAATTCCGGACAACAAGCAGAACAATTCCGGCAATCTGCCATGGATTGGGTGAAGAACTTCGAACAACGTTACTCTCGATATAAAGACGACAGCTTGATCGGGCAAATCAATGCAGCGGCTGGTAAAGAAGCCATCTCCATCACAGAAGAAGATGCCAGGCTTTTTGAGATCTGTGATCAAATGCACTTTCTTACCGAAGGGCTCTTCGACCCAACCACTTTACCTCTATCCCGAATCTGGGACTTCAAAGCTCCTCAGCCGAAAGTTCCGCCACAGGAAATCATTCAGGAAGCTCTATCCAAAGTTGGCTGGAAACGAGTCATTCGGGATGAGAATTCCGTCAATTTACCAGAAAAAGGCATGGGGTTGGATTTCGGTGGATTCGGTAAAGAATACGCAGTGGATAGAGTCATTGAATTGGCAGATCAGCAAGGCATTGAAAACATTCTGGTCAACTTTGGTGGAGACATTCATGCTAAAGGTTCACCAGCCAATGGCAACTGTTGGCATGTGGGTGTGGAAGACCCGAAGAATCCGGGTTCACCCAATTTTGTAATAAAACTCTCCAATATGGCGACTGCTACATCAGGTAATTATATGAGATTCTTTGAATACCAAGGTCGTCGCTACGGCCATCTTCTCGATCACCGTACTGGATTCCCTGCAAGTTATTCCTGTCATTCAGCTACGGTCATCGCCCAAACCTGTCTGGAAGCAGGAATTCTGGCGACCAGTTGTTTGATAGAAGGCAAAGAAGATGGCATCGTAAGAGTCGACCAATACTTTGGTGCCGAAGGATGCATTCGTGCAGAGTCCGGACTTCGCTGGACACAACAATTTCATCCATACCTTGTTCAAAATGAAAAAAACTAACACACTTCTCATCGCGTCAGGTTTCCTTCTGTTGTTTTACAGCATTTTTGCAGGGACAGGATGTGTATGTGTAACAAAAAAAGTTACGGTAGGTCCCTTTGAGCGGCAATACCTGGAAGATTATATTATGGACGGTGGACGAGACAAACTCGCTGTAAAAATGTACGATCATGGCTATTTCAGCCGAGAAGCGTCACGTGGTGGTAAAGTTGTAGGGGGAGGAGGTTGCGGATGCAATTAAACACCAAACATCGCTCAAAACTCGCCTACGTTTCCACACTTCTGATCCTTCAGCGGACACCCATGATGCCTGTGGCGAAACATGTCACAGGGCTATTGGGGAAAGTCGTGGGAAAGATCTGGAGCTGGAAAGTTGCCATCCCATCACTTGTTGGAGCAGGATCTTACCACGCACTCTCTGGAGCCACCACCGAGATCACTGGATTTGACGCAAATCCTGCCAGTGGGAACGAAGGAGATTCCTTTGAATTTCGATTCTTTGCAACAGGAATCCATGAAGCTGAAAGTTATCGAGTGGACAATCTTCCATCTGGCTTGAGCTACAACGGAAGTATTTCGTCCCCAAAGATCACGGGAACCTTACCCAGTGCAGGGGATTACACGATAACCATCCGAGGATATGAAAATAAAAACCGCACTGGAGGCGTAACACCTTCCTATCCCTTGGTCATCAATGTATCCTCCTCCAACTCCTCACCAGTCCTTTCTGCCGTCTCCAGTCAAACGACGGATGAAGACCTGGCTAAAGTCCTGACTTTGACCGCAACGGACCTCGATGATGATCTTCTTACCTATACGGCTACATCCGATGCTCCGGAAGTCACCGCAGAGGTGATTGGCGACCAATTGACACTAACTCCAGCATCCGGCTGGAGTGGAAATGCGAACATCACCGTGACCGTAAGTGATGGTAATGGAGGCACAGACCAACTCACCTTCCAGTTGACAGTCACTCTAACCGCCAACCTTTGGAACGATAACAACACGACAGATCTTGGACATGGCTGGAAGTCCTCCAATTGGCTTGGATTATTCTATGAAAATGAAAATGGCTGGATCTATCATCAGCACCATGGATGGCTATATGTAAACGGAACTGATGAATCTGCACTCTGGATCTTCGACCCTACCCTGGGTTGGCTTTACACAGGCAACAGCATCTATCCATTCCTCTATCGTAATTCCACCCAAAACTGGCTCTACTTCTTCAACAACAATGGAAGCACCCGAAGATTTTGGGATTACGCAAGCGATGGATTGCTGGAAGTGAATCAAAACTAGAAGCAACCTTCTGTTTTGAGAGATGGAAGTAGTTAGAGGGTCACTTTCTCAAGTGGCTGATGCTGCTTCCGATCCAAATAAACTTATCTCTTTCAGTGCAAACTTGCCAAATGAAGCAAAATTTCTGTTCTTCGCTCCACTATGCCAAATCCATGGACCGGGGTCGGTAACCCTTACACAAGACAGGAAATGCGGGATCGCCTTCAGGCGAACATTGACCGCAACGAAGCCATCATCGCCGCTGGTGCCGGAACCGGCATCAGTGCCAAGTTTATTGAGAAGGGTGGAGCCGACCTGCTGATCGTTTACAATTCTGGGCGTTTTCGAATGTCTGGACATGGTTCCACGGCGGGCCTGATGGCGTATGGCGATGCCAATGCCGTCGCCATGGAGATTGGAGAGTTTGAAGTTTTGCCGGTCGTGAAAGAAATCCCAGTCATTTGCGGTGTTCATGCGACGGACCCCCGGCGCCGCATGTGGCATTGGTTGCTGAAGGTCAAGGAAATGGGATTTTCCGGAGTCAACAACTTCCCAACACATTGTATCGTCGATGGAAATTTTCGGCAAATTCTGGAAGAGACGGGAATGGAATTCGACAAGGAAGTGGAAATGGTCGCATTGGCCAACAAGATGGAAATATTCAGCATTGTTTACGTCGCCAAACCAGAAGAAGCTAAGGCCATGGCTGAAGCCGGAGCCGATGCCATCATCGCTCATGTGGGCACAACCGTGGGTGGTTCCATTGGGGTCACGGGGGCCAGTTGTTCCATGGAAGAAGCCGTTGCCCAATCTCAGGAAATTTTCGATGCGGCCCGAAAGGTAAACCCGGAGGTCTTTCTCCTGGCTCATGGAGGTCCAATCAACACACCGGAAGATGTCGCAAAGGTATGCCAGCTTAGCGACGCTCAAGGCTTTGTCGGAGCCTCCAGCTTGGAAAGAATGGGAGTGGAGGAATCCCTCACCTCGCTGACCCAACAGTTCAAGAGCATTCCTCTCCAACAACAATAAGATGGCTATGGGGGATGTACAGATTGCCGTTCTGGGAACTCTGGATACCAAGGGAGAGGAACACGCCTTTGTCGCAGACCATATCAGGGATCTGGGAGCCACTCCAATTCTGATCGATGTGGGGACCTTGTCCCCTCCCCAGCTTCAACCGGATCATTCAAGGGAAGAGGTCTTGAATGTGGCAGGCATGCAACTGCCGGAAGTGGAGGATCGTGGAGCACGGGTGGCAGCTATGGCGGAAGCCGCACCAGCCTTTCTACAATCCCTGGTGATACAGGGAAAAGTAGAGGGTGTCATTTCTCTGGGAGGGGGTGGTGGGACATCCATCGGAACAGCAGCCATGAGGGCATTGCCCTTAGGATTCCCCAAGGTAATGGTCTCCACTCTTGCGGGTGGAGATGTCGCACCATTTGTTGGCATCAGTGACATCGTGATGGTCCCAGCCATTGTCGATGTCGCCGGACTCAACTCCATTTCCAGGGGCGTCTTTTCCAGAGCGGCGGCGGCTATAGTTGCCATGGCCAGAGAACCCCAACCCAAAGCAGAAGGCAAGTCCCTCATTGCCGCCAGTATGTTTGGCAACACCACAGACGGTGTGAACCAAGCCCGAGAATTCTTGGCTAAACAGAACTTCGAAACCCTGGTCTTTCATGCAACGGGAACAGGTGGCAGAACCATGGAAGCTCTCATTGAAGCTGGGCACTTCGCAGGAGTACTCGACATCACCACCACCGAATGGGCGGACGAGCTTTGTGGAGGCGTCTTGTCGGCTGGCCCGACCCGTCTCGAAGCTGCCGGTAAGACCGGGACTCCAGCGGTCATTGTTCCCGGTTGTCTGGATATGGTCAATTTTGGCCCCCCAGAATTGATACCTGAACAGTACAAAGATCGCCTGTTTTATCATCACAATCCACAAGTCACCTTGATGCGAACCAATGCCGAGGAATGTGCACAACTCGGTGTAATCCTGGCAGAAAAACTTAACGCCTACACGGGAAAAGTGGCTGCCCTCATCCCAGCCAAAGGCATCAGCCTCATCAGTGAAAAAGGCGGCCCATTTCACAACCCCCAAGCCGATGAAGCTCTCTTCTCAACCTTGGAAGAAAACTTAAGCCCCAACATCCCCTGCCAACGTCTTCCAGAGACGATCAATTCTGCGAAATTTTCCATAGCCTGTACCGAAGCCCTACTGGCATTCATTCAGTAGCAACAAACATTCCTTTTATTTATTTGAAAATACCCGGAATGTGGTGGAAGTATGTTGTAGGTAATCAAGTGAAAAGAAAGGGTTTGAATGGGACCGGGAAACATTCGTCATGCTGAAGAAGCAAGATGGCGTATAGTGTGATTGGATGAAGCGAGGTTCCGTCCTCCTACTTTCTCAAAACTCTCCTAAAGTCATTTAGAAAAGTGACGGAATCCAAATGAATCCTCCTCAGAAGGATTGGCTGAGACTCAGGCCGAAGAACAAACGATGATGGAATCCTTACCGATTTATGTCATCTGCAAAGACCTGATGGGAAACATCATCTATGCCAATCGCCAGTTCTGTGATTTACAGGAAATCTCTGTATCAGAAATCATTGGTAAAAATGACAATGACCTCTTCCCTTCCGAACAGGCAGAAAAATACCGATTGGACGATCTGGAAGTCATGAAGACGGGGCAAATCCGTCAAACCATTGAAAAGCACCAGACCACCAGTGGGAAGCAGATGGAAATATTACTCCTGAAAAGTCCATTAATCAAACCCGATGGTACAACCTAAGGCCTTTCAGAAGTGTTTTTGGACATTTCCAAAATGGTGCAACATGAGCATGATCTGGAACGCAGCACTAAGGAAATCCAATTATTTGCCAGAGAAACTTCGCAAAAGCTAAGAAGTCCCCTGCTGGCCATTAACAACTTGGCTCATTGGATTGAGGAAGATTCCAGTGAGTCCTTAACCGAAGCTTCGAGAAAGAATATCGAGAGCATATTGGACCGAGTCAATATCATGGCAAATCAACTCGATGAGTTGCTTCGTCTTTCACAGCAGAAGCATAACAACGAACAATTCTCGGAAATCAATTTATCCAAATTCATCATCGACTTACTCGGCACCATCCAAAAGCCTAGGCTTTTATCATTAGGATTGAAGGTGAAATGCCAACGATCAAGGCGCAGCCCGAAGCGTTGAATCGGGTTTTCGAGAATTTGTTGATCAACGCCATCCAACACCATGACCAAGAGGATGGACGTATCCGAATCGCATATCGTGACAAAGAGGATTCCTATGAATTCAGGATCTCGGATGACGGCCCAGGCATTCCCAAAGAATACCAGGCAAAAGTTTT
>CAYSOI010000131.1:6493-9687 GCA_964432425.1 uncultured Opitutales bacterium
TTATACCTCGTGCGGAGAACCCTCGATATTCTGGGTGGAGATATCGAAATTGAAAGTAATGAACCTCGTGGAACCACCTTCAAGGTCACATGTCCAAAGACTCCTTGAAGAGTAGGCAGGTTGCCACCACGTGCAAATATTTGAGCTGGATGCGTCGGGCAGATTCAGCTACCCACTGCTTCGAACCAAATAAGTCGTATTAGACGTATAGGCCCTATGCGACCTATTGATCCGATCGATCCTTTGCCATCATGCACAAAACACCACTGATCTTCTTCCTGTTCCTGGCAACCTTCGCCTGTGCTGCAGCACCTCGCCCCAACATCATTCTGATCTTCACCGATGACCAGGGCTACAACGACCTCGGATGTTTCGGGTCAGAAAAGATCAAGACACCGCATCTGGATCAAATGGCAGCTGAAGGTCTCAAACTTACCAACTTCTACGCTCAGCCCGTCTGCGGAGTTTCCCGAGCGGCCTTGCTGACGGGGTCTTATCCGATCCGAGTAGCAGAACCCGGCAATGTGAAACGCCTGCACACTGAGATGCACACCAAGGAAGTGACCATGGCGGAGGTGCTGAAGGAGGCAGGTTATGCCACGGGTATTATCGGCAAATGGCATGCGGGCAACGTCATGCCGAACGACCAGGGCTTCGACTACTTCTACGGCACTCCCAAGTTCAATGGCTTCACTGTATATGTCGAAGACACCAAGTTCCGCAGCCAGATTTATCGCAATCGCGAAGTCGTGGTGAATGCCGTGCAAAGCTGGGATCACATTACCAAAGATTACACCAAGGAAGCCCTGTCCTGGATTGAGAAACACCACAAGAAACCCTTCTTTCTCTACCTTGCCCACAACTTGCCACACATCCCAGTTGGAGCTTCGGAACAATTCAAGGGCAAATCCGAGTACGGTCCCTACGGTGACACCATTGAAGAGATCGACTGGTCCACCGGACAGATCCTCGATAAACTCAAAGCACTGGGAATTGATGAAAATACCCTGGTAATTTTCACAAGTGACAATGGTCCATGGATTGAAACCACTCATTCCATGAAACCCGATGGTCGAAAGTTCATCCCCGCCGATCATTCCGGTTTGGCAGATCCGCTCCGGGGTTGGAAGATGAGTGCCTGGGACGGAGGGAGCAAAGTCCCCTTCCTGGCTCGTTGGCCAAGCAAGATTGGTGAAGGCAAAGAGAGTGCTGAAATCCTTTCCACCATGGACCTGCTCCCCACCTTCGCCAAGTTGGCCGGAGCCAAACTCCCGGAGTATCCGATCGATGGTAAAGATGCGACCGCCTTTCTCCTCGGCAATCAATGTGAAAGCCCCAGAAAGGATTACCTCTATTACACAGGATGCTTACTGACAGGCATCCGAGCGAATAACTGGAAATTAGTCTTACCCAGACCCGCTAATCCACCGGGCACCGGATGGTGGGGACGTATGATCGAGCAGATCCCTTCTGTTCAACTGTATGACCTCGACAAAGATCCAGGCGAAACCACCAATCTGGCCGAAAAGCATCCGGAAGTTGTCGCCCAATTGCAAAAGCGAATCGAGGCAGCCAGAGAAGAATTGGGCGATATCGACAAGACTGGCAAAGGAGCCCGTTTCTTCGATGAAGGAGAAAGACGTTTGCAAGTGCCTCTTCGAAAAGGACCTCCCAATCCAAAAACCAATGCAGGGAAGCCTACTTACGATGGCTTTGCTCCAGTAGGAACCCTGCGATTCACTTTTGAATCAGAAGAGATGGACGACTGGAAAGTCGTAGAAGGCACACTGGGTAAAGCTCACTCCAACTTACCTTCGCTTCCAGCCTGGAAACAAAAACCTTACAACAAGGAAGGCCAATACCATATTTCCACCATCTACACAGGCAAAGGAGTGACCGACAAACAGACCGGTGTGATCGAATCCCCAAGGTTTGTCATCGAAGGCGAGAAAGCCGCGTTTCTGGTATCCGGAGGATTCCAGGCCAATGCACTCTACGTAGCTTTGGTGGATGCAAAAACCAAGAAAGTCTTGTTGAAAGCCGGAGGTCCACGTGGACCACAAATGAAGCGAACCATCTGGGATGTGTCCAAATGGAAAGGACAGACAGTGTATCTTCAAATTGTAGACCAATACACTGGAGGCTGGGGCCACCTCACCTTTGACGATTTCTCCATTGAAGGTAAGCTTTCCGGGGAACTCCCCAAGGCCAAGGCTTCAGTGGCAAAGTCAGAAGCCCAGCCAGCAACCTTTGGCGAACAGCGAAGCGAAAGCGGCATTCGTCATTCCTTTCTGATTACAGGGAACCGAACCCTGATCGTAAGCGAAGACAACGAGATCATCTGGGAAACCAAAGGTGGCTCACGCGATGGATTTGTCCTGCCCAATGGCAACGTCTTGTTTTCGCAAGGCAATGTCGCCAAGGAAGTCACCCGAAAAGGTAAGCAGGTTTGGAGCTACAAAATGAGCCAAGGCAACAAGGAACTCGGTACCGTCAACCGCCTGGAGAATGGTAACACCCTGGTCGTAGAACGTGGAATCAAACCCCAATTGCTGGAGATCACCCCGGAAGGCAAAGTCGCGGTCACAGTTCCCCTGCAACCCGAAACCAACAATGCACACATGCAAACCCGCATGGCCCGGAAGCTACCCAATGGCAACTATCTCGTCCCCCACTTGCTAGCCTTCGCCGTCAAAGAATATCAAACTGATGGGAAGGTCGTCAAAGTCTTCAAAACCGACACTCCTGAACTGGGCGGAGAAAAAGCCCATTCCTGGCCATTTACCGCCATTCGTCTGGAGAACGGCAACACCTTGGTCAACCTCACTCACGGAAACCAGACCGTGGAGTTTGACGCCAACGGAAAGATTGTCTGGCATGTTACGAACCAGGATGTGGGTGGTCGTTTTGCCGACCCCTGCGGCGGACAACGCCTCGCCAACGGAAACACCGTCATTTGCAGCTATGGACAACGTAATGGCACAAAGCCCAAACTCTTCGAAATCACCAAAGACAAGAAAGTGGTCTGGGAGTACATTAATCCCGCCATCAAAGCCCACGAAGTGCACGTCCTGACCACCAACGGCAAACCCGAAGGCATGTTCAAGTAAAGCATCGGTCAGATCTACCGAACGAATCCATTAACGAATCCCCTCCTGTTGAGGGTTCTACATCCCCACTATAGCATACTGGAA
>CAYSOI010000132.1:0-5343 GCA_964432425.1 uncultured Opitutales bacterium
TGATCCAGCACTTCATGCCAGTACCCAGCACTCTGTCCTTCGACAATATTGGCATCCAACTGATCAATCCGGAATTTGCCTTTTTGTTTTTCCGGGCCGTGACATTGGACACAATGCTTTTGGATGAGAGGCTGGATTTCAGTGCGGAAGGTTTCCATACTTAGCTCCAGTTTTGCACCATGCAGTGATCCACTCGAAGAGAAGATCAAAGTGAATGCCAATAGGGGGATTTGTTTGAAAAAGTTCTGCACAGGGTAGCCTTTGGTGTATGAAATCGCTGGGGAACGGGAAAACAGGACAGGATGTTGTGGTCTGAATCTGAGGAGAATTTATCAACGATATGCATCCTTACGGTGTCGCACTCTATCGATCTGAACGATCTTAATTCCATCATCAATCGTGTAGATTACCCGATAATCGCCAACCCTTAGACGATAGGCGGCCTCCGAACCGACCAATTTTTTTGTTCCTTCAAGTCTTGGATTTACGCTAAGTGCTTCTATCTTTTCCATAACCGAAAAGACCCGCGATTTCTCGATCCTCCTGAGATCCTTCTCTGCGGATTTGGTAAACCGAACCCTATAGGAGCCCATCAGCCTTCAATCTTGCTTTCACGTCCTCCAGCGAAGAAGTCGGCTCGTCCTTGCGTTCGGCAATGACAGCCAAGTCGTGCAGATCTTCCATGAGGGCTTCATATTCTTCAATGGGCAGGACGACATCTGTCCTGCTGCCATCTTCAGCTGTTAGATACCTGGCATTCATTGTGGAAACAGTTAAATAGAAGAGTACGATGATCTCAATCGGAAAGTATTGGTTTTGTCCTTGCAGTTGTTTTTTGGGGTCGGGTAGCTTGGGATTCGTTATTAACCTTTGATCTTCCCATGACTATGTTGCGTCTGTTTGTTTGTCTTGTTTTGCCGATTTGGGTGGTAAATGCCGCCCCGAAGAATGTGGTTTTGTATGTCACGGATGACCAGAGCCCGGACATGGGATGTTATGGAAATCCGGCGATTCAGACGCCAAATCTGGATGCTCTGGCCGAGGATGGGACTTTGTTCAAATGGGCGTTTTGCACGACGGCGAGTTGCAGTGCTAGTCGGTCTGTAATCCTGACGGGGATGCACAATCATGCCAACGGGCATTACGGACATCAGCACAGTTATCACAAGTTCAGTAGTTTTGCCAACATCGTGAGTCTGCCGAGCTACTTGAAGGCGGCGGGTTATCGGACGGCCCGTTGTGGTAAATATCATGTGGCTCCAGAGGCGATTTACAAATTTGATGAGGCGATTCCAGGTTCTTCCCGCAGCCCGGTGCAGATGGCGAACAATTGTAAGGCGTTGTTTGAGGAGAAGAGTGAGCAGCCGTTTTTCCTCTACATTTGCACTTCGGACCCACATCGGGGCGGTGGCAAAGCGACGGAATTGCCGCATGGTCCAGACCGTTTTGGAAATCCGGCTCCAGGAAAGAGTTATTCGGGTGTGAAGGAAGTGATTTACGATCCTGCGAAAGTGAATGTTCCTGGATTTCTTCCCGATACGCCAACCTGCCGGGCGGAGGTGGCTCAATATTATCAGTCCGTGTCCCGAGTGGATCAGGGGATTGGGGCGTTGGTTCAGAATTTGAAAGAGGCAGGGAAATGGGAGGACACATTGTTCATCTACATTGCGGATCATGGCATCGCGATGCCGGGAGCGAAAACTACGGTTTATGAAGGCGGCATGCATTCGCCGTGTTTGGTTCGGAATCCTTACGAAGAGAATCGTGGCGTGAAGTCAGACGCGATGGTGAGTTGGGTGGATCTGGCACCTACCATTCTGGATTTTGCAGGAGCGTTGGGAAAGAATGGAAAGGTGACTGCCGAAGTTCTGAAGAAGCTGCCGGGTAGTGAATTTAACGGCCGCCAAAATGCCCGTAGGTATCAAAAGGGAACCTTTCATGGGCGTTCGTTTCTTCCCGTTGTAGGCCAATGTACCGCGGAAGGCTGGGATACGGTTTATGCATCGCATACGTTTCATGAGATCCAAATGTACTATCCGATGCGGGTGGTTCGGGAACGTCAGTACAAACTGATCTGGAACATTGCTCATCCACTCCCCTTCCCCTTTGCGTCGGATCTCTGGGCAGCCCCGACCTGGCAAGCTCAGTACAAACAGGGGCCGGATGCTCCATACGGTAAGAAAACCGTGCATTCCTACATTCAACGCCCGGAGTTTGAGCTTTATGATCTTCAACAGGACCCACATGAGGGCACAAACCTATCTGACAGTCCAGAGCATCAGGAAACCCTGGCCCGGCTGAAAACCAAATTGAAAGCCTTTCAAGAAACTTCAAAAGATCCGTGGATCATGAAGTGGAAATATGAGTGAGCAGGATGGAGGTTTGGGAACGGTTGATTAACACGAAGAGTTTTTATTTTATGAAATTGAAGTATGTCGCCTTGCTATTGTGCCCAGCAGCTTTGTTTGCTGCTGAGGAACACAAACATGAAAAAAAGCCGGAGAAATTGTTTACTCCTGCAGAGATTGCCAAGGCGATGGAGCCGCCTCCGAAGGATTTCCCGAAGGTGGAGACGGCGATTACAATGGGAGTGATTCACGGGGCGCTGAAGTACAGCGTTGAACGGATTGCTGCGAAGCCGGAAACCGGTATTCGCATCATCTTTGCCAACAATGATGAAATGCCCCACAACTTTATTCTCTGCAAACCGGGCAAAGATGTAACGAAGGAAATCGGTTTAGCGGCAGCCGCACTTGGGGAAGATGGACCCAAGAAAAAATACATTCCGAAGACTGGCAAAATTTTGTACGCATCCGATGTGATTGATCCCGGCAAGATCGCCACTCTCTACTTCAAAGCCCCGAAGGAAGAAGGTGACTACCCGTTTGTCTGCACGTTACCGGGGCACTTTGTGACCATGAAGGGGACACTGTTTGTGCGGAAGGATTTGCGAAAAGTCCCCAATGCACCGCCTCCACCCAAGAAAGGTCAGTTTTTCCTTCCAGTGAAAGAAAAGCCCTATGTTTATCGCTCCACGATACCCGGTGTTGGGCCGGATGCCATTGCCGTGGGGACTCCGCAGGGCATCCACTTCGCGTTTGATCCACATACCTGCCGGCTGGCTCTGGCCTGGAGCGGAGACTTTCTCGATGTGAAGAGAGATTGGTCAGGACGCGGAGGTCAGGGAACCGGGATTCCCGGAAAAACGTTCTACAAGGCCCCGAAAAGGCCGTTGGCGATAGGAGATGCGGAGGCGAAATTCAGAGGTTTTCGTCTGGTGGATGATCTGCCTGTTTTCCTGTACTCCATCGGCAAAGCCAAAGTGGAACACACCATTCTTCCCATTGTGGATGGGAGCGGAGTGTTGCAGCAAATCACGGTTCATAATGCGGCCCAACCTGTCACCTTTACCAATGATGCCAAATGGACTTCTCCAGGGCACACATTCAAAGACAAAAAGCTGACGTTTGAAGCCGCCAAAACGATCTCATTCCAAACTGCCTTGAGGAAATAACCAGAGGACTTTTTCCATGAAGATAAATTTAAAGAACAAGATGGATATGCGGAATTTTTTGGGAATGCCGCGACGTTGGGTTGGAGCTTTTGCGCTGTGGTCTCTCTGCTCACATTTGCAGGCCACCATCCCGGCCGGATACAAGATTGAAAACATTCAGGGGCCGGTGGGAACAGCACTGGAGGTCAGCGGATTGATTCAATTGCCGGATCACAGTTTTCAGATGACGACCCGCCGGGGAGAGGTCTGGAACTATGCGGATGGAAAATGGACTCTGTATGCCCGTGGACTGCATGAACCGCATGGCATTGTCGCCGGAAAGAAGAAAGGGCAATTTTATATCCTTCAACGGGCAGAACTATCCTTGCTCACGGACGAAGATGGTGATGGTGATGCCGACTTGTTTGAAACCGTGGGAGCAGGCTGGGGGTATTCAGGAAACTATCACGAATATGCCATTGGCCTGGTGCAGGACAAGGAGGGCAATTTCTATGGGAATCTGGGCCTGTCCTTCTTTCGGAACAGTCCGTTTCGGGGGACCTGGTTGGGAACAAAAGACCAGAAGTATCGCGGTTGGTTGTTCAAAATGTCTCCGGAAGGTAAGTTTACGCCTTGGGCTTCCGGACTGCGGGCGCCGAATGGATTGAACATGAACCCCAAGGGTGAGATCTTCATCACCGACAATCAGGGTAGTTATCTGGCATCCGGATACATGACCCATGTGGAGGCTGGAGATTTTGTCGGACATCCGGATGGTTTGATCTGGGATGAAAAGCGAAAGAAATTTGTGGAAAAGATTCTGGGGTTGCCACCTGCAGAACGTTTTCAGGAATTGGACAAAATCCGAAAAAAGCCCGCCGTCTACTTCCCTTATCCGGAAATGGGCCGTTCCTGCGGGCATCCAACCTGGGACACGACTGAAGGCAAGTTCGGCCCTTACGCCGGACAAGCGTTCGTGGCCGAAGTCATCGACCGCCTGATCATGCGGACAAGTCTCGAAGTGGTCGGTGGTCAATATCAGGGAGCTTGTTACCCATTTATCCGGGACAATGCCCTGGGCGGAGGCAGTAACCGTATCGTCTTTGATCAAAGGGATGGCTCCATGTGGGTCGGACAAACTGCCCGCGGCTGGGGCAGTGGCCATGGCTTCAAACACATCACCTGGGACGGAACCCTCCCCATGAGTCTGCAAGAAATTTCCCTCACCCAGGACGGCTTTGATCTGAAGTTCACGCAGCCACTGGATCCCGAGATCGCAATGGAAGAAAACAAACTCCGCGTCCAACACCACACCTACGCCTACTCCAATCAATACGGCGGCCCCAAAAGAGACCGCAAAGCCGTCTCCATCCAAAGCCGCAAACTCTCCAAGGATGGCAAAACCCTCTCCATTAAACTGGAAGAACTCAAACCTGGCTACATCTACGAATTTGAGTGCAAAGGCTTTGCCAGCAAAGAAGGCGAGAAAGTATCCTTCGGCCAAGCTTGGTACAATGTGAACAAACTACGGTAATAGAACGATGCCAACTTGCTGGATCATCGCCGGTCCAAATGGTGCCGGGAAAACCACTTTTGCGTTGGAATATCTGCCGACCATTCCAGCCTGTGACCGATTTCTGAATACGGATTTGATGGCTTACGCCTTGAATCCCCTCAACCCCGCACAGCAAACATTTGCAGCCGGAAGGTTATTTTTGAAGGAACTTCGCGGAGCGATCGACAAAAGAAAGAGCTTTGCCTTTGAGACGACATTGTCTGGAAAGAGTTATCTAACGACACTCAGGAAGATGAAGGAAGAAGGCTGGTACCTGCATTTGATCTATTTGGCA
>CAYSOI010000132.1:5443-9630 GCA_964432425.1 uncultured Opitutales bacterium
ATCTGCGTTTTGACAAAGTTGGAGAAGTTGGCCAACTTGCCTCCATGTCTCCTCTCCTTTTACTCTGTGTTGGTATTGCTACAGTTATTCTTGGGATACTGGTGTTGCGGTTGCATGCAGCGTTGGCGTTGTTGTTGGCGGCGATTACAGTAGGGGTGCTGACGCCGTCGGAATCCATCGTGAAGTATGGTTTGGACAAGGGGCAGAGTGAGGAGGCTGCGGAAAAATTAGCGGAGACACAGATTGGGAAACGGGTGGCTCAGGGGTTTGGGGTGGCTTGTGGGAAGATCGGGATATTGATTGCGATGGCGGCAATCATTGGGAAGTGCTTGTTGGATAGTGGAGGTGCGGACCGAATTGTGAGGTCGTGCCTGAAACTGGTTGGGGAAAAACGGGCACCTTTGGCCTTTCTGGGGAGTGGGTTTACTTTGGGGATGCCGGTGTTCTTTGACACGGTGTTTTATCTGATGTTGCCGTTGGCCAAGATATTCACGGCCCGATCAGGGAAGAATTATTTGCTGCTGGTGTTGGCGATTGTAGCAGGAGGCAGCATGGCTCATAGTTTGGTTCCGCCGACTCCGGGACCACTGGCGGTCGCCGAAGTGATGGATGTCGATATTGGGCAATTGATGTTGGGTGGATTGATTGTGGGCAGCTTTGCCGCAGGGATCGGCTATCTCTTTGCAGTATGGGTTAATAAAAAGAATCCAATTCCTTTGAGAGACACTCCGGATTCCACATTGGAAGACTTGCAGGCACAGGTAAACAAACCAGATTCCGCACTTCCGCCTTTGTGGCTTTCGATTCTGCCAATCTTGTTGCCGATTGTCCTGATTGGTGGCTCAACGACTGTAAACCTGCTCGTCGAGGGACCTTGCCCTTGTAAGGACTTTTTCAACATTTTTGGTGAGAAGAATCTGGCCATGATTGTCGCAGCTGTGGTCTCAATCATTCTGTTGGTTCGGCAGATTGGGATGGATAAGGCAAAGCTGGCCAAGACTTTTCAGGATGCTCTTTCCGGAGGGGGAATCGTGATTCTGATTACAGCCTCGGGTGGAGCCTTTGGAGCGATGTTGCAACAAACGGGCATTGGGCCATGGATGAAGGAATCGGTGGATGCGTCCGGCATGGGCATGTCGGGGATTCTGCTGCTGGCATTTGGAGTGACGGCATTGATCCGTTTTGCACAGGGCTCCGCAACTGTGAGTATGATGACCACGGCAGCCATCCTGGCCGGGCTGGCAAGTCCTGAAGTGCTGGGCTGTAGTCCACTTTATCTGGCCTTGGCCATTGGATGCGGAAGTAAACCCTTGGCCTGGATGAATGACAGTGGATTTTGGGTGGTCTGTAAAATGAGTGGCTTGACGGAGGGGGAAACATTGCGGACTTTTTCCGTGCTTTTGACGGTGATGGGGATTGCCGGGATCATTGCCACGATTGCCCTGGCCAATCTGATGCCGCTGACTTGATTGCTCTGTGGAACCACAACTTTTCTTGAACTATGAAAATCAAAGACCTGCGTATTCACTCTATTGCCATGGCCGATCCGCCAATCCGTAGTTCCTACGGGTTGCACCAACCGTATGCTCTGCGAAATGTCGTGGAGATCGAAAGTGAGGATGGAATCATTGGAATAGCAGAAACCTACGGAGGTGAAAACCCAAGAGCGGCTCTGGAAAGCTTGCGGGACAAGATTGTCGGTGCCGATGCCTTGCGACTACTAGGAGACTTGCAAGGATTGGTCCATGGAGAAGGGGATGGTGCCGAGAGGTCTCAGGTCAACTTGGTGCCTGGGGAAAATCCTCTGGATACTTCAGCCCGGACTTATGCCGCCATTGAAACGGCGTGTCTGGATCTGGTTGGCAAATCAATCGGCAAACCGGTCTGCGATCTGATTGGTGGACGTGTCCGGGACAAGGTTTCGTTTTCTGCATACCTGTTTTACAAACATGCCGGCGGAGGTGGCGAAGGCGACGATGCCCGCGAAGATAAATATGGGGAATGCCTGAGCCCGGAAACCATGGTCCGGCAGGCCAAACAATTTGTGGAGGAATATGGGTTTGAATCCATCAAGTTAAAGGCGGGAGTTCTGCCACCAGATGCAGAAGTGGAAACCATCCGCCAGCTTCGCCAGGAATTCGGTTCCAACTTTCCACTTCGTATTGATCCAAACAGTGCCTGGAAACTGGAAACCTCGATTCAGGTTGGTCGCGACCTGAAAGAAGAACTCTCCAACGGAGGCTATCTGGAAGACCCTTGTGCGGGATTGGACAACTTGGGAATCCTACGAAAAACACTCCTGGAAGAAGGCATTGATACGCCCAATGCCAGCAATGTGGCTGTGACTTCCTTTGCTCACCTTCCGGAAAATATACAGCGTGATGCCGTGCAGGTCATTTTATGCGACCATCACTACTGGTCCGGCATGCGACAAGTGCAACATTTGGGCAAGATCTGTCAGGTCTTTGGTATGGGGCTTTCCATGCACTCCAACAGTCACCTCGGCGTATCCCTGATGGCCATGGCCCACGTTGCTTCCGCCACGGCTCACCTCACCTACGACTGCGATACTCACTATCCCTGGCAATCCGAGATCGATGAGATCGTGGAAGGTGGCAGGGTTCCGATCGTGAATGGATGTGTGGAAATTCCTGACAAACCTGGACTGGGCGTGACCCTCGACTACGACCAACTGGCCCGAGGCCGGGAACGCTACGAAAAGTGTCCCTATCGCAAGCGGGATGATGCTGCGGAAATGCGTAAGTATGTGGACCCGAATTGGGAACGCATTCTTCCACGTTGGTAAGCAACGCTTTTCTATTGAACCCATCCATGTAGTCCATAGTTTACCTGACGCTGTAATCCTCAATATATGAAGATTTACAAGATCCTTGCCATAGAGCCCGACCCTCTGTTTCAGAACTACCTGAAGGAACTCCTGACGGAGAACTTTGAGCTGGATTGTGTCACGAGCCTCGCTGAAACCAAAGAGTACATTGAAAACTCTCCGGTGCACTGCGTGCTCTTAACTGATCATGTGCCGGACTCTGATATTCTGAGCATTATCGGCTTTCTGAAAGAAAAAGACATCCCGTCGGTAATGGTATCCGGATCCTCGGATGACAAGGTAGGCATTGAAGCAACAAAGCATGGTGTGCTGGATTACCACACGAAAGAAAGCATCTCACCGCGATCCATGCAAAGCAGTTTGCACTATGCAATCGAGCTGCATGAAGCCCGTCAACGGGAAGCCCAGCGTCAGGCCGACCTTTCCGCATTTGTCCAAACCGCAGCCCATGATCTCAGCAGTCCACTGATGGTCATCAATGGCCAGGCGGAACTTCTGAAAATGGGGTTGGATGAGAAGGAGAGCCCCGAAACGTTGGATATTTATGCCAATGAAATCCAAAATACGACCCTGGGTCTGCTCGATTTCATCAACAAACTTCTGGAGCATACCAAAAGTGCAAAAGAGATCGAAAAGGAACCACTGGATCTGAGTGCTATCCTGGATCAGGTAACCAAGCTCCTCGGGACCTTGGTGGAAGAGACGAAAGCTTCGGTTGAATATGATGGAGAGGTCTTGCCCGAGGTATTGGGAGATCCGATTTGGATCACTCAGCTTTTACAAAACCTGATTGGCAATGCGATGAAATATTCAAGACCAGGCCTTGCACCCACAGTAAAAATCGAAGTCGAAACCGACTTGGAACAAGGAGTCCACATTATCCACGTTCAGGATAATGGCCTCGGGATTCCCAAAGAGTTTCATAAGAAAATCTTCCGTCCGCTGGAACGCGGCCCCTTGAGGGAGCAAAGTGGATTTGGGATTGGTCTGGCAACCTGCCAGAGAATTGTGGAACGGCATTCCGGAAAGATTTGGGTAGAATCGGAGGAAAACAACGGAAGCCGATTTTCCTTCACCCTCCCGATGGATGTCTGAATTTCCTCCCTTGGGAACTCAAGCACTGGCAGGTGCATTCTGAAGAGTAAACCAGAAGAGGTTTCCTTGACCCGAGTTGGTGTCATCTACGCCGATCTGTCCTCCATGAGACTCCACAATTTGCTTACATAAATGAAAAGTGAAACCTTGGCCGGATTTGGCGGGATCGGTGTGATTCGTAAGTTCAAAGATGTTAGCACGGGAGTCTTTTGACAGGGTTCGCCCTTTGTCTTCGATTTCGATT
>CAYSOI010000133.1:0-9629 GCA_964432425.1 uncultured Opitutales bacterium
CGGATCAACAAAATGGCTGGGAGTTTGTGGAGGTGTATCATGGTCGTCATGAAGGTCCATTTGAGCTGAACCCTGCGGAGATCACGGAAGGGAAGTGGTGCACCGTGGAAGATGTGAATGCAATGATGGTGGAGATTCCGGAGATGCTGGCGGCTGCGTTTAAGCAGGTATGGGAGGTGTGGAGTTCACGTCCCTAGGGCAAATTTCTCAAGGATTATCTACTGGGCCTTGCTGCACGGTACTATTGCAGTAGTTGGCTTTTTTGAATTCCTTGTTCAGATTGAAGCGGATTTTTACAATTTCCCAAAACATATCCCATGCATCCTTGAGGGGATTGATCTTACTGCCTTCAATGGCAGTCCAGTGGACGGGGAGAGAGTGAATCGGGACGCCTTGATGTTGTATCCGCATCAGGATTTCCACGTCGTGAGCCCATCCCGTATTTAGTAGTTTTGCAAAGATCCTTTTGGCTAAATTGGCTGGATAGAGCTTAAATCCACATTGGGTGTCCCGGAAAGGGAGTCCGGATATTGTTCTGGTAATGGAGTTGAAGATTCGTCCCATGATTCTCCGGCCGGATTTATCGATCACGATGGAGTCCGGATGTTCTCTTGAGCCAATGATGACCACCTCTTGACTTGGAGCGTTTAAGTCAAGGGTGCCTTCCTTTTGCCACTTGAGTACCTCTATCGGCCGGGCTGCCATGTCGGCGTCCAAGGTCAAGATCCAGTCTCCCTTGGCTTCCTTCACCCCCATTTGCAAGGCAACGCCTTTACCGGCATTGGGAATTTGCTGTAAACTTCTTACGTGGAAGCGATCTTTGCTGACTCCATGTTTTTCAGGAAACTCCTTTTCCAGAGCTTGCAGGTCTTCCCAGGTATTATCTCTGGAACCATCATCGACCATGACCACTTCAATTTGAAATTGAGAGGCATCATGGGCCAATTCGACCAAACCACCTTCCATCAGGTGAAGCCGGCCAGCTTCATTGTAGATGGGGATGACCAGGCTTAAGTGAAAGTGTTGTTCCTGCATGGAAGGTTGGGGGAAAAGTTCCCTTACCCTTTGGCTTCCTGGGCCTGCATTTCCTTCCGGGCCGCAATAAAGGACCGGATACACATCACAACAAAAATGAGGCAAAGTACGGCCATCCCTCCCTGGACTTGGAATTTCAAGCTGGAAAAGCCTCCTGCACTGTAGGCTTTTGGAGCCATTGAGGCCGCTCCTAAGAATCCCAATAACCCCACCGTTGCGGCTCCATGCATGGCATGTTTCCGTTTTTTCGGATCGAGAGCTAGGACTCCACAGACAAGGATCGGAGCTCCAAAAAAGGCTGGAATCATGGAGGTCATGCTCTTCTTGCCGGTGTCTTCCTTCTCTGTCGCCTGGGAATAGCCAAAGAGGCCAAGTCCAATTAAAAGAAGGGCGATTACAATTGCTGGTTTTGCCATCATGGTCGGTGTCTATTGTTGATAATTTAGGAGTTAATGAAAAGAAATGGGGGAGGATTTTGAATTCCGGTAGGCTTCTATGCTCGATTCGAAATAGGCTTCAAGCTTTTGTTCTGCCCCATAAATACCAAAAGAGCCCGAAATCGGGCTCTTTTGGTATTACGTAGATAAAACAAGATCGCTTCTACGCCGGCATGGTATCTGGAAGATCGACAGGAACCGGAGTGTCTTGCCGAACTTCTTTTCTGCGGACTTTTCGAAGTCTGGATCTTCGACGTAATTGGCGATCAAGTTTTTGAACAAGATCATCAATTGACTTGTAAAGGTCTGAGCTGGCAGTGCTGACGATAATGGGTTTGCGGCGCATTTCAATATGCCCTTTGGCCAAATACGGTGTGGATTGATTGGCTTGATTTTGTGTGCAGTGCTCTAGTTCGATTTGCAGGCGGATGATTCCTTCTTCGTGAATGAAGAGTTTTTCCACCTTTTCGTGGACGATGTTCTTGATGGCTGGCGTGAGATCCATGTGGAGTCCAGAGATGATGACATCGTGTTGTTTCATTTATATTTACTTTCTATTGCCTTTTTATCGGTTTTGGTTTGTTCCCGATTGCATTCCGGGAAAAGTGTTGGCCATTTCCACCACAATGGAATGACTGGTAAAGGGTGAGACACGGAAGAGGGCTGATTTGTTCAGTGAACAGGAAACAAATAAATGCGGTTCAGCCGACACATCGTGCCAGTTGATGAAGCTCGGGGCTGGGCTATCTTGGGGAAAATGAACCATTCGAAAGAATAGCATATCAATAAAATTACACCTACACCGATGTGTTTGCAAACGTGACAAACGACTTTTTCTGATATTTTTTTCCTTCCTTTATGAAAACGCATCTCCAACACACATTCAGAACAGATCATGGGTAGCACCTACAAACCGGACGCCAACAATTTTGGCAAAGACGCCCCCTTGGTGAATCTGGAGGAACTGCCTTCCTGGATTCTACAAGAGGATGATGATCTTCTGGTCATCAATAAACCTGGTTGGCTGGTATGTCACCCGTCCAAAAACGGCCCGCTCTCCAGTCTTGTTGGAGCTTGCCGGGAATACACCGGGTTGGAACGCCTGCACCTGATCAGTCGGCTCGACCGGGAAACCAGTGGGCTGATTCTGCTGGCCAAGCGACCAGCTTTAGCCAGGCAACTGCAAACTGCTGTAGAAAAGCAACTTTCCAAGAAGCTCTACCTCACAGTCCTCCGGGGGGAAATGCAACAAGATCGGCATGTGGACGCGATGTTGGGGCGGGATACCCAAAGCTTGGTCCATGTAAAGCAAGCGGTTCGAACCGATGGTATCGGGAAAGCTGCGCAGACCCTCTTTCACCCGATTTATGCAGATAATGGCTACACACTGGCCCAAGTGCAGATCCTGACGGGGCGGAAACATCAGATTCGGGCTCACGCCTTACATATCGGGCATCCGGTGGCTGGAGACAAAATCTACGGTCCAGACGACCTTCTTTACCTCGATTTCATAGATGATGGCTGGACGGATCGCCACGAAGAGCTGCTGGAGATGAAACGCCAAGCCCTCCATGCCTGGCAGCTTTCCATTCAATGTGAGTCGGGGGACTTTCATTTTACAGCTCCGGTCCCGGATGATATGCGGGAACTCTGCATTCGGATCTTCGGTCACTTTCCAGATCTTCCCGAATCTCAAGAAAGTACCTGAAAAACCTTGCCCACAGAACGCAACTCTCCAGCATCCCTCAGCTTTTTTTAACCCACTATGAGTGACGTACGAGTACGCTTTGCACCCAGTCCAACAGGTTTCTTTCACATCGGAAGTGCCAGGACTGCCTTATTCAACTGGCTGTATGCCCGACATACCGGAGGCACCTTTGTTTTGCGTATCGAAGATACCGACAAAGAGCGAAATACAGAGGAAGCCCTCCAAGTGCTCCTGGATGGGATGAAATGGCTGGGGCTTGACTGGGATGAAGGTCCGGAAGTGGGTGGAGATTATGGCCCCTATTTTCAGAGCCAACGTTCCGAAATCTACGACGAATACCTCCAAAAGCTGAAGGATGCCAATCGGACCTACGAGAAAGACGGAGCCGTCTTCTTCCGGCTGGATGGGGAACGCTACACCGAATACGACGAATACAAAAAGGAAGAAGTCGAGAAAGTCCGTGCGGAACCCCAAGTCATTGATGACAAGGTACGGGGAAGGGTCTCCCGGGCGGAGGAGAAGGACTTCGTCATTGTCCGCTCCAATGGAGAGCCCGTCTTCCACTTCGTGAATGTAGTGGATGACATCAGTATGGGCATTACCCACGTCATTCGTGGCGAGGACCACCTTTCCAACACCAGTAAGCACTGCGAACTTTTCCGTGCTCTGGGGCATGAGCCACCGGTTTTTGCCCACATCCCTCTCATTCTCAAAACCACGGGGCCAGGCAAGATGAGCAAGCGGGACCAGGGTGCCCTCATTGAAGAATACCAGCAAAACAATTTCCTTCCCGCCGCCGTTCGGAATTACCTCTGTCTACTGGGGTGGAGTCCCAAAGATGACTCGGAGGTCATGCCGATTGAGGATATCATTGAGAAGTTCGACTTCGGCGGCATCAACCAGGGGAATGCACGGTTTGATGAGCAAAAGATGTCGCACATCAACGCCGAGTACATCCGCAATCTTCCGTTGGAAACTCTCGCATGGATGGTGAGCCCGATTCTAGCTGGGAAAGGCCTGGTGGATGACAGTACAGATGAAGATTACATCCAGGAAGTGCTTCGCATCAGTCAACCCAAAATGACTTCTCTCAATGCTCTGCCTGAACTTATCGGATACTTTTTCAATGATGACTACTCCATCAATGAAAAGACTGAGAAAAAACTTCTCAAGAAGGGGGAACCTCTGGTCCGGTTGAAAGAATTCGTGGATGAGCTTGCTTCTCTGGAATCGTTAACTCCTGAAGCTCTGGAAACTCTCTTTGAACAACTGGCGGAAAAGAACGGTGTCAAAAAATTTGATTACTACCCGATTTCCCGCCTGGCAGTAAGTGGAGTTGGCGGAGGGCCTGACCTTTTGCCCCTCTTGGCTACCCTTGGCAAAGACCGCCTCATTTCCCGCATTAATCACTACCTAAGCAGCCAGTCATGAGCGAAGAACCTACACAGTCCCAGAATTTCCTGGAAAAGATCATTGCCGACGACATCGCCGCAGATACCCACGGCGGCACAGTGCACACCCGTTTCCCACCGGAGCCCAATGGTTATCTGCACATTGGGCACGCCAAGTCCATCTGCCTGAACTTTGGCCTGGCCCAGGAATACAACGGCAAGACCAACCTGCGTTTTGACGACACCAATCCCGTAACCGAAGACATCGAGTACGTGGAATCCATCCAGGAAGACATCCGTTGGCTCGGTTTCGAATGGGAAGGTGAAGTCAAGTATGCCTCAGACTACTTTGACCAGTTTTATGAATTTGCCTGCGATCTCATCCGCAAAGGTCTGGCCTACGTCTGCGACCTCACTTTTGAGGAACACAAGGAGTACCGTGGAAGCACCACTGAGCCAGGCAAAGACAGTCCGCATCGCAACCGCACTGTTGAGGAGAACCTTGATCTCTTCGAACGGATGAAAAACGGAGAATTTCCGGATGGTTCCAAAACTCTCCGGGCCAAAGTCGACATGGCTTCCCCCAATATGCACATGCGGGACCCCGCTCTTTACCGGATCAAGCATGCTCATCATTACCGGACGGGTGACAAGTGGTGCATCTACCCAACTTACGATTATGCTCATTGCCTGGAGGATTCGGTTGAGGGCATCACCCATTCCTTCTGCACCCTGGAATTCGAAGTCCATCGGCCGATCTATGATTGGGTATTGGACAACCTCGATACCTTCCGTTCTCATCAGTACGAATTTGCCCGGCTTAATCTGGCCTACACGGTCATGAGTAAGCGGAAATTCATCCAACTTGTCGAAGATGGCCATGTTTCCGGCTGGGATGACCCCCGTATGCCGACCATTTCCGGGATGCGTCGCCGTGGCTACACCCCGGAATCCATCCGCAATTTTTGTGAAACCGTAGGCGTCACCAAGTTCAACAGCTTGACAGACATCGCCCTGTTGGAGCACTGCGTACGGGATCACCTGAACAAAGTCGCCCCCCGCGTCATGGCGGTGCTGGACCCGCTGAAAGTGGTCATCACCAACTATCCGGAAGGCCAAAGCGAAGAACTTGAAGGCATCAACAATCCTGAAGATCCCTCCGCTGGCACTCGTCAAATTCCCTTTTCCCGAGAACTCTACATCGAGAAAGCCGACTTCATGGAAGATGCCCCCCGCAAATTCTTCCGTCTCTCCGTTGGCCGGGAAGTGCGTCTTCGCTACGCCTACTACATTACCTGCACCGATGTCATCAAAGACGCAGACGGCAACATTACCGAGCTTCACTGCACCTACGATCCTGAAACCAAAGGCGGAGATTCCCCCGATGGTCGCAAAGTCAAAGGCACTCTCCACTGGGTTTGCGCCAACAATGCCAAGCCCGCCACTATCAATCTTTATGACCGTCTCTTCACAGAAGAACGTCCGGACGCAGACAAGGAAAAACCATTCACCGATTTCCTGAACCCGGATTCCCTGAAAGCCGTTCAAGGCTTCATTGAACCCTATCTCGCCACCCAAGCCAATCCCGGTTACATTTGCCAATTCGAAAGAACCGGCTACTTCTGTGCCGACAAAGAGTCTTCCACGGAAACCCCTATCTTCAATCGCACGGTCCCTCTCCGAGACAGCTGGGCCAAGAAAAAGGGCTGAGTCCGTAAACTCAGCCCTTCAAAGATTGGTTGGGATTTCTGAAGTTTATTTCAGGAATTCCTTGCTCAATGCGGCACACTCTTCAGCGGTGCGTTCACCGGCCTTGATGTTGAGGCGATATTTGACGTTGAGACTGTTTTTTAAGCTCTTTTTGACATTGGTTTTGAAGTAGGAGCCGAAGCGCCCGTAGTCCCGTTCACTGTAGAAGGAGGGTTTCGGATTGTCCGGGTGGTCCATGTAGACAGTGGTGTAGCGATTGCCGCCGACCACTACACTTTGTCCCTTCCAGAGCAGGTTAGTCATATCCTTATTGCCGGGCCAGTTTTTGGTCTTTCCGGGTTCATCTTTACCGCCTTCCGGGCGGATGTAGTAAGTTTGCTTCTTGGTCTTTTCGTTGACTTCATTGGAAGCACGAAATTGGAAGCCAGCATGTTGCGGGTCACCATCAATGCCGATTTCGTCCTGAAGGGATTCGAGGGAAGATTGAAAATCGACAACCAATGCGTCGTCATCTCCAAAAGTGAAGGACAGAGTGCGGTACTCATTGGCAAAGGCAGTTCCGTCATCCAGGCGCCATTCGATCTTCACTTTGTGCCAGGCTTTGTCGTCACCGGCTTCCTGAGCCAGGGTTTCTACGTGTTGCTCATACGCCCTTTTACAGTGCCAAGTGTCCACTGAGACACTTTTTCCGGAAGCATCGGTCACTCTGCATTTGGCAAAACCATAGTAAATGCCACGGTGGTGAGTGTAGCGACCGCCAGCACCTTTGGTGATGAAGTCTTTGCCATCTTTGTCATAGATGTGGTGAAAGGGTTTGTAGGTCCGCTCACGATCATTCGGGTCCATCGCCTCGTACATGTAACGGACGATGTTTTTCCCGTCATGCTTCAGGTCTGTGTATTTGCCTGGAGTATCAACCCATTCAAAACCTGCGGAGGCAGATTGGGCAATGAGCAGGATGGAAGAGAGCAGGGGAGTGATTTTCAATAGGTTCATAAGTGGTGCGTTTCAAAGTATGCTTTGCCGGGTGGCAACAATAAATAGAGGACTACGCCCGAAATAGGAATTGAAGTTCATGTATTTCCGGCTCGACAGAAATTGTTCTCATTCCTGACAATCTCCTCCGATGAATTCCAAAACTGAACGAGGCATCCATGAGCTTTATGCTGAAGACTCCCATCGAGCTGACGAACTGGTGTGGGGTCGCAAGACCAACCCGACGACCCGTAGAGGTTTCTTGAGCCGGGCGGCATGGATGAGCATGTCGGCGGCTGTCGGTGGACGCATCATCTATGGGGATAACTTTCCAGCAGGCTTGATTCCTGCGGCTCTGGCGCAATCGCCCGAACCCTTTCAGTTGGAGGGGAAAGACGGACTCACTGTTCTGAATGACCGCCCCATCAATGCGGAAACCCCAGCTCATTTACTGGATGATGCCGTTACGCCTGCCAATCGCCTTTTTGTCCGTAACAACGGCATCCCTCCCGCAGCGGATACCATCGACCCGAAAAGCTGGACCCTGGAAATTGCTGGCGAGTCCATTGGTAAGCCAACCGTATTTACCCTCGCCGATCTCAAGAACAATTTCAAACACTACACCTACCAACTGACCATCGAATGCGGAGGCAATGGACGCAGTGAGTTCAATCCTCCGGCGACCGGAAATCAATGGACTGTCGGTGCGGTGGGATGCCCCAAATGGACCGGAGTGCGGCTTCGCGATGTTTTGAAAGCCTGCGGGCTGAAGAAAGATGCCGTCTACACAGGGTATTACGGAAGAGACACCCATTTGAGTGGCAATCCGGAAAAAGTGGCCATCTCCCGGGGCGTTCCCATCAGCAAGGCTCTGGAAGATGAATCCCTCATCGCCTTTGCCATGAATGGTGAAGAAATCCCCTACCTCAATGGTTACCCGCTGCGGATTGTCACCGCAGGTTGGCCCGCCTCCACCTGTGGGAAATGGGTCAAAATCATTCTGGTCCGCAACAAAGTACATGATGGAACCAAGATGACCGGCAAGGCGTACCGTGTCCCCAAATATCCCGTTGCTCCGGGAACCGACGTGCCGGATGAAGACATGAGAATCATCGAAGCCATGCCGGTGAAGTCCCTGGTGACCTATCCCAAGTCCGGCATACAACACGAGAAAAATAAACCCTTCTCCTGCCGGGGCCACGCATGGGTGGGAGATGCCAAAGTCAAAGGAGTCTACGTATCGATTGATTTTGGAGCTTCCTGGAAGAAAGCAAAATTGTCCAAGCCTGCCAATCGATTGGCCTGGCAGCATTGGTCAGTCAATAACATCAGGTTTCCCCGCCAAGGCTACTACGAAGTCTGGTCACGGGCGGTGGATGAACATGGCATCAGCCAACCTATGATCCTGCCCGGATGGAACCCAAAAGGTTACCTCAATAACGCCTGTCATCGAATTGCAGTCCAAGCGGTGTAAAATGAAGACATTCACCACACTTCTAATCCTCACTACCCTGATTTCTTCGATGGGCTTCGCGGAAGAACCCCAAAAAGATCCAACCACTGGATTGATCCTTGCCGAGAACTGGGAATTGGTCGTCGCCAACTGCATCCAATGCCATTCCACCCAACAATTTCTCCGCCAACGAGGCACCCGAAACACTTGGCAATCCGTCGTCAACTGGATGCAGGAAGACCATGGGCTCACCTGGTTGACCGACCCCAAAGTCGAAGACCAAATCATTACCTACCTCGCCAAAAACTACCCCCCCGAAAAAGGGAAATATCGCCGAGCCCCCATCCCGGCCACCCTGCTCCCCAAGAATCCCTACGTCAGCCAACTGAAAAAGGATTACCAAGAGAAAAAGGCAAAAGGGTTACTCCCAAAGGGGCCCAAAAACTAACTCTTCTCTTCACCTGAAAACCGAATCTTTGTCAGGATAAACGGATAAGCGAGGCCTCCAATTACGTAGATACCGAGAATGTCGCAGGTAAGGTCGAGCAAGTCAAAGCCACGACTCTGGATGAAGATCTGACTGAATTCTTCCAGAGCAATAAGGATAAAAGCAATTAATGCTCCCAGATACACGCTCTGATTGAAGATGGCAATCTGTCGGTTTTTCAACGCCATTGAAAAGAGAACGGCGAATCCTCCTGAGGAACCAAAGAGCCAGAGTTTGTCATCAAAAGGTATGACATCTTTGATGAAGGGATACTTTTTACGGATAGGAAACAAGTAATCCAGGATCACATCGTTCAATTGTAAATTGACCAGCGTTATGGCGATCACCATCCCCAATACAGCTAATCCTGTAATCCAATAGATCCACTTTCGGGGAATCGTGATCGCAGGAATGTCCTTGAACTTCATATTTC
>CAYSOI010000134.1:0-5720 GCA_964432425.1 uncultured Opitutales bacterium
CCAACATTGCTCTGATTAAGATTGCGGTGCTTCCCAAGACTGCGAGTTACGTCGATTGCACAACTCCCGAGGTGGAATTGCCCAAGGTTGGAAAACTGGCCCTATCCATCACCTGCCCACTGCAATTTTCCCCTTCTCCAACAATGGGGTTGGTTACAGGTCACGAAAGTACAATTGGACGTAGAACCTTTCCAACGCCCATCCTTAGGATGAATATTCAATCCCTTCCTGGCGAAAGTGGTTCGCCCCTATTTGGGCTGGATGGAAGGTTTCTGGGAATCAATGTCGCTACAATCAAGGAGATTCAAGCCACCTGTGTCTTTCCCGCAAAAGCCACAAACCGTATTCTACAGGACCTGATGGATGATGGAAAAGTCGATTATGGAACGATTGGCCTTCGGGTGGTGCAGCGCACAGATCCAGATCATGGCTCCCGGTTGATTGTTACCGAAGCCATGGAAGGAAAATCCGCCGCCACTGCAGGTTTTCAAAAAGATGACCTCATTTTTGCGTCTTCAACTGACTCTATTCGGACGTTGGGAGATTTGCAACGTGCTATCTTTTTTACCCCTGTGGGAAAGAATTTGGTCTTGAAACTTATCCGTGACGGCAAAGCGATGGACATTTCAGTGCCTGTAGAAAAGCTTGTTATTAAAATGGCTGCCCCTTCCCCAACTCCAGGAAATTAGCACTTGGGGAGATGCCGGTTCTGGCACTCAATTATAAAAATTTGGAGCATTTTCCAGATGCTGGGGCCATTTACTTGCAACTGAGTCGCAATTTCTTTGTATGCCCTGCTTTTCCATCTCAATCTTTCCATCACATTGGCACTTTATCAGGAAACACTCTCCATACCCACCCGAGGCAAAGGCACCTTGGAAATTACCAGCGAAGTTCAGGAAGCTTTGAGTCGAAGTGGCCTGCATGCTGGGACGGCGACGGTATTTGTACAGCATACCAGCTGTAGCCTTGTCCTGATGGAGAATGCGGACCCTTCAGCCCGCCGTGACCTGGAAATGTTTATGGATGAGCTAGTTCCAGACCATCATCCCAAATTCACCCACACCTATGAAGGACCGGATGATATGCCCAGTCACATCAAAATGGCTCTGACCCGGAGCAGTGAAGTCATCCCCTTTTCCGCAGGCAGGCTGTTGCTGGGAACCTGGCAGGGCATTTTTCTCTGGGAACATCGGGTCGCTCCTCATCATCGCCGAATCGTCCTCACCTTCAATGGGGAATGAATCCTTTCTCACTTCACATGCATTTTTCTCACAATACTTTGCTCCGCTTGTTCGCCCTCTGTTGTGGTTGTTTAGGCTTACAATCCCAAACTCAGGAAGCGGTCAGCCAATTGAATGAAACCCGTACTCTTCTGGAAGAGTGGGTTCGTACAGAAACCTTGATCAGCGAGGAAAAGTCGCAATGGGAAGTCGAGAAACGAATCCTGAGGGATATCGCCGAAGTTGCCAATCGTGAGCTTCAGTTGCTGGAAATAGGAATTGCTGGGATTCAGGAAAAGCAAACGGAAGGTGAACAAGCCAAAGACCTCCTGCTTCAGAGACGAAAGGAGCTGGATACTCTGGTCCAACGCCTGGAGCATTATCTCCCTGTTCTTGAACAGCAATTGCTGGAAAGAGTCGCATGGTTTCCTCAGCCTTTGCTCGACATCATTTCCCTCCACGTTGAGCGAATTCCCAAATCCAATGCCGCACCTGGAACGGAATTGCCCAACTTCGTTGTACGGGCCCAGAATATTGCTGTTATCCTTCGGGAGGCTGACAACTTCAATTCCCGTATCACTCTCGATAAGCCCATTTTGGAACTCTCCAACTCCAAGCCCAAGGTCTACAACGTCATCTACTTCGGTCTTGGAGCGGCCTATTTTGTGGATGAAACAGGAACTATAGGTGGTTACGGCATACCTGCCGAGGGGGGGTGGCAATGGAAAGTGACTGAGAAGATAGCTCCTCGAATCAAAGAGGCCATCGCCATTCACAATAGACAGATTCCCGCTCGATTCATTCAACTCCCTGTTCAAGTGGAGGCACCCATCCGCTCAGCAAAATAATGATCTCTTTCTCTCACATGACAAAGTTGGCCGACTGCTGGGCATTGGTGCTTTTGGTTACCGTTTTCCTTCTTCCACAAGCCACCACTGCTCAAAATCTCTCGACTGCCCAAGTTTCCGCACGCAGAGATTTGGATGCCTCGATTAAGCGCCTTGCCGCTGCCCGTGAAACCATTGCCGCTGAAAAAGTACAGCTATCCTCCTCTGTGAATGAAGCCAAGGAAAAGGCATCGACTAAAAGAAGAGAGCTGGATCGCCTGCAAAGTCTTCAGGACAACGCCAAACTGAGCCTCGGAAAACTCGGGGAAGAAAATGAGAAGCTGGAAAAAGACCTGCTCTACGTCAGCAGTCTCTTTCGCGATTACGGCCAGGAATTCGACGTAAATTTGGATATTGCGGAAAAGCCCCTTTATCAATCGGATTTGGAGGCACTCCACAACAGCCGCACCACTGAGTCTGCTGGCCCCACCTTGGTTGCGCAAACTGCCGAAATCCGTTTTCTGCAAACTGCATTGACCCGTCTCCATCACATTATTGGAGGTCATGAATTTCGCTCCAAATCGATCCTCGACCCAGAGGGGCAAGTCGTGTCTGGAAGTTGTCTTCTGGTTGGTCCATTCAGCTTTTTTTCCAGCGAAGATGGCCAGTCCGGTCTTGTGCATACGGACAAAGGCCCGCCCCTGCGCCCCCGATTACAACCTCTGCAATCCAACCAAGGGGACTCCATTGAAAGCTTCCTTTTGAACGGGAGAGGGGAGTTGCCCTTTGATACCACCCTGCACGATGCCCTGCAGATACAGGTTGCCGACAAAACCTTTTTTGAGGAAATCAAAGCTGGTGGTTTATGGATCTGGCCGATTTTGTTCTTTGCCATGACTTCCTTTGTGGTTGCAGGTATCAAAGCTTTCGAAGTCTTTTCCATACACAATCCCAAACCGGCGGTCCTCCAGGACATCCTCCAAAAAATACACTCCGGGCAAACCGAATCCGCACAGGAACTTGTCCGAAGAATCAAAGGCCCTTTCCAGCCACTTCTGGAAAATGCCATTCAGTTTGCCCATACTCGTAAAGAACTGCTCGAAGAGATTCTGTTCGAGAAAATGCTCGAAGCTCAGCCTCAAATGGAACGCTTTCTGCCCTTCATTGCTGTTACGGCTGCGGCAACGCCATTACTAGGCTTGCTCGGCACAGTTACCGGTATGATCCTCACCTTCGACCAAATCACTCTCCACGGCACTTCCGATGCGGGGAAATTGGCTGCGGGCATCTCCGAGGCTCTGGTCACCACAAAATTTGGTCTCATTGCTGCGATCCCTTCTCTCATTCTTCATGCCTTGTTATCGCGTCGAGTCCAAGGCTTGCTGGCAGCTATGGAGAAGTTTTCAACCGCCTTCATCAATGGCCTTGAAAGCAAAAAATCATGAGTTTCACGCCGACATTAGCCTTGTTTCCTGAAGCCATGGAAATCTGGCTCGACGGCGGAATTCTCATGCTTCCGATGGCAGCATTGGCCATTCTGATCTACTGGACAGCACTGGACCTGTACTTCCGCATCAGTCGGAAGCAATTCCTCACCGTTACTCCAAAGCAATTGGCGGAATGGGTCGCAGCTCCGGAGAAAGCCACTCCACGAATTCGCGAAATCATTGAATTTTGCAGTTACCAGATTCAATCCCTACAGCAACTTCGGGACCGATTTCAGGAAGCTCGATCCGCCTACATTCCCAGGATCGATCGAAGAATCCGTTTCCTCGCCATCCTCGTTTCGATTTCCCCACTTATGGGACTGTTGGGTACCGTCATGGGCATGTTGACCACCTTTGATGGGCTCACCCTTTATGCCGGACGCACTCTCGACCTTGTTGCGGCTGGCATCTCAGAAGCACTGATTACCACTCAGACCGGCCTGATGATCGCCATTCCGGGGATGGTTCTCCTCTTTATGGTACAGCGTCGCCGCAACCAGCTTCACACTTTACTGGTCCACCTCGAAAGCCTGGCCATGCAGGCATGGGACCATGAACACCCTCGCCCCGGATCGCTCTCAGGAACCCGCTCATGAAACAAAGTCGATTCAGCGAAAAACCTGCACTTCAGGGGATCAATGTTTCTCCATTGATCGACATGGTGTTCATTTTGCTGATCTTCTTTATTGTCGCCGCCGTCTTTGTAGAAGAACCCGGAGTGCAGGTGCAAAGACCTATTACCACCACGGCGGAAAAGTTGGAAAAAAACAGCATCCTGATCGCCCTTACCGACAAAAATGAAATTTACTATGGCGGGGACGACATCGGAATCGAAGGGGTACGCCCCCTGGTTCGTCGCCTACTCCGAATCAAAGATATGCCTATCATTCTACAGGCAGACCAGAATGCCGATGGTAAGACCATGGTACGACTCATCGAAGAAGCCAGATTGGCGGGAGGCACAGTCTCCATTGCCTCCAAAGTTCCATGAAGAAGACCAAGTTCAAAATTCTATCTGAAGCCAAGGAGATCGAACTCTCCCCACTGATTGATATGGTCTTCATTCTGCTGATCTTCTTCATTGTCACCACCGTCTTTGTCGATGAGTCCGGCTTTGAAACTGCCCAATCCCGTCCCGCTCAAAGACCGGATGAAGAGCAAACCCCCATAACCTTCACCATTCGTCCCAACAACATCATCGAGTACGAAGGTCAATCCATCGGTTTGGCCGGAGTCGCTACACAGATTCGCAACCAGCCCAATCGCCGCGAACTCCCCGTTATCATTCAAGTCGCCCCAGGTGCCAAATCCGGCCTCGCCATCCAAGCCATGGACCAGGCCCGAACTGCCGGAGCCCAAATCGTAAACTTTGCCAAACTGCCCTGAAATGTAGCTTGAGAGCCGCGTGAACTTATGCCACTTTTAATGAAATGATCTCGACATACTCCAGAATGACCAAAGAAGAATTGAAGCGTGAACTCGATGCCATGGATCGAGCCGCCAAGAAGATTTTGAAGTCCAAAAAATCTACCCGTGAGTTTCTGATCAAACACGGTTATATGACCAAAGGTGGAAAATTACCCAAGCGGTACGGTGGATGAAAATGGGATCTTTTGTCTTGGGCTATCATGGTTGTGACCGTGATGTCGCCGAAGAATTGCTGGCTGGTTCATCCAAATTCAAAGCCAGTGAAAATGATCATGATTGGCTGGGTCACGGAGTTTACTTTTGGGAAAATAATCCACGACGGGCCATGCATTGGGCTCAATTCATGGCAGATCACCCCAAATTTCAAAGACGTGTGAAGACGCCAGCGGTTGTCGGAGCAGTTCTCGATATGGGGAATTGCTTGGATTTAACAGAAACAACGTCTTTGGAACTGGTTCACAAGTCCTACTACATTCTGAAACAGTTTTATGAAAACCAGAATTTGGTATTGCCGGAAAACAGGCCTGCCTTTGAGGGAGATGAAGATTTAATTCAACGCTGCTTGGATTGTGCCGTGATCAACATCGTTCATGATCTGCGTCGAGCGGATGGTTTTGAGGAATTTCAGACAGTCAGAGGCGTTTTTCTGGAGGGAGGGCAATTGTTCCCAGGGTCAGCTATTCGAAATAAAACTCACATTCAAATCTGTGTTCGGGATCTACAGAACATACGAGGCGTTTTCCGGGTTGATGAAT
>CAYSOI010000134.1:5820-9566 GCA_964432425.1 uncultured Opitutales bacterium
CAACCTCCTCCCGACAAGCCTTCTCTTGCGGCACTTCAGGTGAATCTCAATATCGGACCCTCCTATGCCAGCCAGGCTTTCAATTTGCCTGGATTTGGGGTGGCTCCGGATCCAAGTCAGGAATTGGTGTTTTCCCTCCAGGACTTGGATGGCACGCCCCGTTGCATTCGTCCCGGCAGGCTCGTCTATCCTCCCGAATTGAAACGCTTTCAGCTCAATGGGGAAGTACGCCTCCTGGTCCTGATCCGGAAAGATGGAAGCGTCAAAGCGCTGGAAGTCGACAAATCGGCTCACCCTTCCTTTGATCGGGCTGCCATCAAAGCCGCGGAAACCTCGCTTTACGAAACCCCCCTCAAAGACGGCCAACCTGTCGCGGTCCGTTTTTATCTTCCCGTTCGATTTGAATTTCAATGAATAGACTATTTGCCTTCCATTTCTTAACATTCTGCTTCGTCGCAAATTTTCAGGTGGCTCAAGCGGAACCGAATCTGAGCCCCTACACCATTGACGAGTTCTACGGTAGTCATGGATTTATTCCAGACCGTACAGAAGTCGAACCCCGCATCAGCCGGGAAGATCACGAGACCCTGGAGCAAGTACGAACCATCTCCAAAACGGAACCTCCTGCTGCCATTGAACTCCTCCGCAACAAAATCTCCGGAGACCCCCATTGCAGTTCTGTTTTTGATTTTGCCCTGGCCACATTGCTTTATCAGCAGGACCAAGCGGACGAGGCCATTCGCAATTATCAAAAAACTCTCACCAAAACGCCGAACTTCCTCCGGGCCCGACGTAACTTGGCCTATGTACAGATTCAACAACAGGCCTACTCTGAAGCCGCCAAAAATCTCGCCAAATCCCTCAACCTCGGAGATGCCTCACCGGATACCTACGGTATGCTCGGATACTGTCACTTACTCCAGGGCAAGTACAGCTCTGCTGAAAATGCCTATCGCTTTGCCCTGGTCCGTGATCCAGAGAACGTGGCGATCCAGAACGGGCTGGTCCGCAGTCTTGAGGCGATGGGCCGTTACGAAGAAACCATTGCTCTTCTGGATGAACTCATTCACAAAAACCCAAATGATCCCGCTTATTGGCTTACGCAGGTCAACTCCCTGAATCAACTTGGGCAATACCGCAAAGCGATTGCCAACATAGAAGTCCTGCGCCGGATGGGGAAAGCGACCGAACCCGCCCTGCTACTTCTCGGCGACCTCTATTTGAATGTGGAACTCCCAGCCCGAGCCCATGACGCCTATGCTTCTGCACTTCAACTCAAAGGCAATCTTCCCCCCAGTCATTTCATTCGGGCAGCTACCCAACTTGCCAATCAGAATTCCTTTGATCTGGCGATTTCCTACGCCAATCAGATTCAGGCCCGTTATGGCAATCTACTGGAAAAAGAAGACCAAATCAGATTCCTCAACCTGCGTGCCCGGCTCCATTTTCATCAAAAACAATATTCCGAAGCGGTCCAACTCCTGGAGACTTTGGTTAAAAGTGACCCCCTCAACGGAGAAGCCCTGTTGCTTCTGGGCCGGTGCCACAAAGAACTTCAAAACTTTACCAAAGCGGCCATTGCTTTTGAGAGAGCGACCAGGTCCCAGACCCATGCCGCCGATGCACTGGTGGAACATGCTCGGATGCATGCTGACAAGGATCAATATCAGGATGCCCTCAAATTGTTGCGGGAAGCTCAGGAGATCGAGCCTCGTGCTTATGTGGAGACCTATCTCCGTGCAGTCGAAAAGGCAGCCCAATCTCAACGGGGCCTTGAACCCTGAGGTCAACATTTACTACAAAAACAAACCATCATGAGTATACAAAACATTGGCTGGATCGGCACAGGAGTAATGGGGGCCTCCATGGCCGGGCATCTTCAAAAGGCAGGTTACGAATTGCACGTTCATAACCGTACACCGGAGAAAGCTCAGGGCTTGGTCGACGCAGGTGCTGTGTTTTGCGAATCCCCTGCAGAAGTGGCTGAAAAGTCTGATGTCATCTTCCTAATTGTGGGATACCCGAAGGATGTTGAAATGACCATTCTTGGCCCCCAAGGAGTGCTTGCCGGAGCCAAGCCAGGTTCAGTCATTGTGGACATGACCACCTCCAAGCCCAGTTTGGCCCAACAGATCTATTCCAGTGCCAAACAAAATCAGGTCGATGCCCTCGATGCACCGGTTTCCGGGGGAGATATCGGGGCCAAAAATGCGACCTTGGCCATCATGGTCGGCGGTCAGGTGGAAGTCTATCAGAGGATCAAGCCCCTCTTCGAAATCCTAGGTAAAACCATTGAGTACATGGGCCCCGCTGGCTCCGGACAGCACACCAAAATGAGCAACCAGATCCTCGTGGCCGGCACCATGATTGGCGTGGTCGAATCCTTGCTCTATGCGAAAAGGGCTGCTCTCAATTTAAACACCGTCATTGAAGTGATTGGAAGCGGTGCCGCTGGCTCCTGGTCGATCAACAACCTCGGGCCTCGCATTGTCAAAGAGGACTTCGATCCCGGCTTCTACATCAAGCACTTTGTCAAAGACATGGGCATCGCTCTCGAAGAAGCCCAGCACATGAACCTCACCTTGCCAGGCTTGGCTCTCGTCAATCAATTCTATCAGGCTTCCATTGCACAAGGGCTGGAAAACCTAGGCACCCAAGGCCTCTACAAAGTTCTCGATCAACTCAGCAGCCCCATTTCCGGGAAATGAAGACTTTTTTCCAAACTATGCTGATGGCCGTCATCGGGATTGGCGGGCAACTCCATGCCGATGAAGTCACGGTCGATTCTCTTCGGGAGTCCCTGCAATCCCCTTCCGTTGAAACCCGCAGAGCCGCCGCCCTGAAGTTGGGATTGTATCGGCAACACCTCGAAGCCGCTCTGCCAGAATTGATTCAAGCCACCAAAGATCCGGATGAAGCCGTAGCCTGCCGGGCGATTCAAACCCTCACTTACCTGAGAGGCCATCAGGAACAACTTCTCCCTGCATTACTCAATGCTTTCCATTCCAAATTCCCGTCTGTTCGAATTGCTGCGGCAGAGGCCATGAGCCGATTGCAATTCAACGACCAGGAGACCGCATTTTCCGGTTTGCTGCATGCTTTGCAGGACCAACATCCAATAGTGATTGCCGCGGTTGCCCGGACATTGGGGCGACTGGATTTGCGAAAGGTGGAAGGGGCGCAGGAACGTCTGCTCAACGCTGCAAAACCACACCTGAAATCCTCCGACGAACGGATCCTCGGCGGCGTTGCCGGAATGCTGGCCTGGCAAAAAACTGCACCGGAGTTGGCATTGCCGGTGTTGGTCAAGTTGCTCGATTCCAAATCCCGAAGGGTACGTCGCGAAGCCTTGAGTTCCGTGCAAAGGTATGGCGAATTGGCCAAAGAAGTGGCGCCCATCATCCTTCTGCAAATGGAGAAAACTGATGAGCACCACCGTCATCATTCTGGCCGCACTGTATTATCCATTGATCCCGAAAACGGTGAAGCCGCCCTCATCGAAGTGCTCCAAAAATCCCGAGTCCAACTAGCCCGTGAAGGAGCCGTCCGAACCTTGGCATACCAAAAAACCGAAACCGCCTTTGACGCCATCGCCGGAGCCCTTCGTGACCACTCCGCCAATGTTCGTTACTACGCCTGCCTCGCCATTCAACGAACAGGTCTCAGCAGTGATACCGCCAAAGAAAACCTCCGCTACATCCTTCGCCACGACCGAAGTTCCGTCGTCAAAACATCCGCAAGAGAAA
>CAYSOI010000135.1:0-2110 GCA_964432425.1 uncultured Opitutales bacterium
TTCTGGAATGGAACACACCCTACAAACTCATTGTAGGTACAGGTGGCCAAGGAACCTCACCGGGTTCAGGTGGAGAAGGAGGTATCCCCGGAGGCGGATATGGTACACTTGGCGATGCTTCCGGTGCTGGAGGCGGTGGCTACACGGGGCTCTTCATCAATTCCGTACAGCATGCAAATTCCATCCTCATCGCCGGTGGCGGTGGTGGAGCTACCGACTACAGCGGTGGCGGAAATGCCGGCGCTGGAGGAGGTCTTAACGGCCAAAATGGTAACGGCGGAGCCCAGGGAGGTTCACAAACCGCTGGTGGGAATGCGACTTCTGGCGGAGTTCCAGGCAGCGAACTCCAAGGAGGCAATGGTGACTCCCGTGGGGGCTTAACAACCAGTAGCTATGATGGTGGCGGTGGTGGCGGTGGCTACTACGGCGGTGAAGGCGGAATCTCTGATGCTAGACCTGGAGCCGGGGGTAGTGGCTTTGTCCATCCATTACTGGTGACCGAAGGTGCTACCCACACTGGAAACTACAGCCTTCCTGCCCAAAATACCTCACTGCCATCAGCGGATTATGCGTACGGTGCTGTCAATAGCGGGCAAGACGGGAAACCCGGTTTCCTCTCAATCAGTTTTGTAGAAGGTACAACCGCACAAGGTGCGAATCTCATCTATGTTCCTGACGAAGGATATGTTGGGGAAGACTCTTTCTCATACATCGTCACTGATGAAGCGGACCAAACGGCGGAATCAACCGTCATAACAGAAACCTTTGAACCACAGGTAGCCTTCAGTGATTTTGACTCGGCAACCTTCTCTGGTGGCTCTGCATCCTGGCTGCAAATTAATCCACTGCCAGTTACTGAGGATTTCACCATCCAGTTCTGGATGAAGACCACAGATCCGGGAGGAACGAATGACCCAGCAGCACCAGGTTGGTCGAACGGGCATGGTCTGGTTGACGCAGATATGCCAGAAAACCAATACGATTTTGGAATCAGCCTACTGGATCGAGGCATCGCCTTTGGTGTAGGGAATCCAGAAGCGGAAGAAGTCAATGTGTACTCCTCCAGCACAGTAGACCACGATGAATGGTTCCATGTCGCGGCAACCAGAAATGCGTCAACCGGAGAAATCAAACTCTATATTGATGGAGCACTGGAAGATCATGCAATTGGCACGATGGAGCCTCTCCATGCCTCAACAAGACTTGTGATTGGTCAACTCCAGACCTTAACCGGAGCCTACGCTGGGGAGATTGCCGATCTGCGAATCCATAATACTGTTCGATCAGAGACTCAAATCATAGAAGATGCCAACAATATTACAGATACCAGTGAACCCAGTTTGATTGGACACTACACCTTTACAGAATTGGGTGAGGGTATTGCAGGGGGAGGCCACCAACCCTGGGATATGAGAAACCGTTACTTAGCCACTGCTTTTGGGCAAGACACTGCTATCACTGAAATCCCAAGGGATATTGCAAATGAAGACCTCCGCCAGGTTGCTGTGGGTCAAGACTACGCCCTGGCATTAACTTCCGGCGGGGCCGTTCTCGGTTGGGGTGACAATACCGAAGGGCAAATCAATATACCTGTAGAAGCAACGTATGGAGTACGCCAAATCGCCGCATCCCACCAAGTCGCTTATGCTCTCAAAAATGACGGCACAGTCATTGCATGGGGTAAAGACGATGGCAATCGCCTCGATACAACAGGCCTCACCAACATCGTAAAGATTGCAGACCAGAACTTGACCGCTCTGTTCCTGGATGAAAATGGCAAGGTACATATCCGCAGCACGGGTGACCTCAGCATTTCTGATGTTAGTGGCTGGGCCACAGGTGTTCAGGACATTGCATCCTCTCCTTTGGCTAACCTGGCAGTTATCGATGGGGAAGCCGTCGTCATTGGCTCCACAAACCATGGTCTGAATACAGTGCCGGAAGAAGCCAAATCCGATGTCATTTCTGTACATTCTCAGGAAAATACACTGTTTGTACAAAAGATGGATGGATCCGTCATTGCCTGGGGTAACAACAGTACCAACCTGAACTCACAATTGGCAACTCTGGTTCTGGGCACCTCCCAAGTGCGCTTTGACGGAGGAGTCGA
>CAYSOI010000135.1:2210-9477 GCA_964432425.1 uncultured Opitutales bacterium
GAAGCGGGTCTGATCGACTCTGAAGGCAAGCTATACATTTGGGGAAGTGCTGAAGGAGGTGTGGGCGAACTGCCTCCAAGTGTACAGGCCAAAGTCAAACAAGCCGAAAAAGGACCATCCTTTGTCGTTGCACTTGTTCCAGACAACGACGGCGACCATCTTCCTGACATTTTCGAAACCGAAACTGGCACTTTTATTTCCTCAACGGATACAGGAACAAGCCCTGCTAATCCAGATGAAGATCAGGACGGCATCCTGGATGGCGATGAAGTCAGGCTTTATGAAAGTGACCCCTTTGCGGTGGACACTGACTCTGACGGCTTGGAAGACGCACTCGAAATTACCCTCCAATCAAACCTCAACAGTGCTGATACCGACAGTGATAGCTTTACCGATGCTCACGAACATGAAACCGGGACAGATCTCCTAGACCCCAATGAATTCCCAGAATCCTATGGAGTTTCCCCTCTCAACCTCTATACCGACACTACCAATGATTCTGACGGCGACGGCCTGACAGATGGTGAAGAAATCAATCTTTATGATACAGACCCGAATGACCCAGACATAGACGGTGACGGTCTTAACGACAGTGAGGAAATCGCAATAGGCACTAACCCATATTCTGAAGATTCCGATGGGGATACCTTCGCAGATAGCCATGAACATGCCACAGGCACAGATCCGCTCGACGGGGAAGAAGTCCCAGAAGCTTCTGGACTTTCCCGCATCAACCTCCATGCCGACACGACCAATGATTCTGACGGCGACGGCCTGACAGACGGGGAAGAAATTCACATCTATGAAACCAACCCGGAGCATCCAGATGTGGATGAAGACGAGCTCACCGACGCAGAAGAAGTCATGTTGGGCACAAACCCCTATGCGGCAGACTCTGATCAAGACACCTTTACAGATGGATATGAGTACGCCACAGGTACCAACCCTCTTGATCCTGACGAAGTTCCGGAAGCATTGAATCAATCTGCCATCAATATCCATGCCGACACTACCAATGATTCCGACGGTGACGGACTGACCGATGGTGAAGAAATCAATATCTACGATACCAACCCAGAACATCCGGATGTGGATGAAGACGGGCTGACCGACAAAGAAGAAGTCATGTTGGGTACAAATCCCTATGAGGCAGACTCCGATCAAGACTCCTTCACAGATGGGTACGAGTACTCTACAGGAACAGATCCTCTCGACCCCGACGAAGTTCCAGAAGGGTCCAATCAATCAGCCCTCAATCTCTATGCAGATACGACCAACGACTCTGATAGCGATGGGCTCACGGACGGTGAAGAAGTCAATATTTACAGTACCAACCCAGATGAGGCAGACTCTGACGAAGACGGTCTGTCAGATGCACTGGAACTCGATTTGGGTACAGATCCAAACCTCCCTGACTCCGACGATGACACGTTTACAGATGCTCATGAATTCACGACTGGAACAAACCCGCTGGATCCTGGTGAATATCCGGAATCTGCGAATGAAAGTCCCTTAGCATTGTTTGCAGATACTACCAATGACACTGACGAGGATGGCCTTACGGATGGGGAAGAAACACACATCTACGGCACCAATCCAAACTTAGCAGATTCAGATAGCGATGGTCTCTCCGACTCAGAGGAGCTTACACTCGGAACCAATCCTGGGGATACAGACTCTGACAACGATGGAAGTAGCGATGCTGATGAATTGGAATTTGAGACAGATCCGTTGAATCCAGAAAGCTTTCTGGTAAGCATCTCAGGAGCCATCACCTACGAGGGACAGTTTGAGGGCTCAATTTACTTGGTTATCGAAAGAGATGCAGATGCAGAACCAATCACTGAATTATTCGAAGAGCCAGGTAATTTCCTTATCTCAAATCTCCAGAATCATTATCAGTACAAGGTCTGGGCATTCATGGACCTGAACTCAGACAAGGATTATCAGCAAGATGAACCATTCGGAGCCCTGCATGCTGATTTCACAACCCTGACGGAAGACCTTGTCGAACAAGTGATCCATCTAAGAGACACAAACGCTCCACCGGAAGATATCCTCCTAAGCAATACGACCATTGAGGAGAATGCACCATCGGCAACTCTTGTGGGCACCCTTACTGCGGTAGATCCAGATGAGGATGATTCCTTCACTTTCTCACTGGTTGATGGCAATGATGGGGAGGTAGACAACCACCTCTTCACCATTGAAGGTAACAACATTTATACAACCGAGTCATTTGACTACGAAACGACTCCGGTTCTAGACATTGTAGTCCAAGTGCAAGACAGCTATGGCGAAACCGTTACCGCTTCGTTTATCATTGATGTGACAAATCTCTTCTCAGCCATTCTATCCACCAACTTGATCGAAGAAGGGGACAGCTCTTCCTTTATTGCAAGCGGCTCGGTCTTAGGCGATGGAGGTGCTGAAATTATTCATAAAGGCATCCTGTATGGAAGATCGCCAGGTCTCAGTGCGGAGACCGATAAGGCGACCACAGTCAGCTCCGAAGATACTTCAGAGTCGGAAATCTTGGTAACCCTTTCCGGACTTACTCCGAATAGAAAATACTACTTCCGAACTTTTGCGGAAAATAGCGAAGGGCTTGCTTACGGACCAGAACGCTCATTCATTACCGCAGACGTAGAAGTTTCCTCTATCTGGGCAAATGCTACTGAATTGACCGGTGGCTGGTATTCACTGGAAGAATTTGGTAATTTTTATCTCCAGGAATCACCATGGATTTACCATGAAGCTCTAGGATGGCTCTATGCCGTAGAAGATGAAACCGACGGCGTCTGGCTCTGGAACAATCAACTGGGTTGGTGCTGGACGAAATTTGACTTCTATCCATACCTTTGGAAAGACAACAGCAACTCATGGGTCTACTACTTGCTAACCAATGAGACTGACCGAGTCTTCTACAATGCAACCGAAAACCTGCTGGAAAATTACCCCCTACAGTAAACTTCCTTCCAACATCTCTTTTCCAATGAATCAGTTCAGAAAACTTCCTCTGCTCACGCTCTGCCTTTTTTCTCTATTTACTGCCGTTGCCTCAGCCCAGGATCAACCCGCAGATGACACAGGAAAAGGAGCGATCATCATCGTCGCCGTTGAAGGGGACGTGAAGCTGCAAAAAGTGAAAACCGAAGAGTTTCTCCCAAAGGAGAACATCGCCGCCGGGAAGTCCTTTTTTGACGGCCATACCGTCATAACAGGAGCCGCCTCCAAAGCAGTACTTCTACTGTCCAACGGCAGTATCACCACTGTCATTGAAAAAACCAACATGACCTTCGCCCAGTTTACTCAAAAGAAATTTGAGAAGTCAGATGACAAAATGGTGGACCTCCCAGCAGAGCCCAGTAATTCCACCACCAAGCTGAAATTGAATTACGGCACCATGGCTTTTGATGTCAAAAAGCTCAACCCTGGCTCTTCCTTTGAGATTGATTCCCCGGTAGGAAGTGCAGGTATTCGAGGCACAGCAGGACAACAGGAAGTGGTGATTGATGATGATGGCAATGCCACAGGTAACATCATCATGACGGAAGGTACCATTGCTTTCACAGACATCAACGGGAACACAAGTAATGTAAATCAGGGCCAGGAACTTGGTGCCGAAGTAGATTCTGATGGTAATGCTGGTGAGACCACAACGGATGATGCCGCTGCTGAAGACTTGGCTGCCGTAGAGGAGACCAATCAGGAGTCCACCGAGCAATCCTCTGACGTCAGCGTGGATGACGCAGGAACGGCTCAGGAAGAAGCGACCCAAGCTGCGGCGGAAGAATCCTCAGAATCCACGGAGGAGTCCTCAGAGGAAGAGTCTACGGAAGAAGAATCCTCCGAGGAAACTACGGAAGAGTCCACCGAAGAAACCTCCACCACTGAAGAATCTTCTACAGAGGAAGCAGATACTACGGCAACGGACAGTACCAACACCTCAGATGATGCAACAGACCAAAACCTGCAAACTGATGAAAGTGTGGAAAATATCCAGGAAGAAGGAGAAGTGATTATTGCTGACTCCGCTTTAATTAAGAGAATCAAAGCATTGACTCTACCTGATAAGACCAAATCCGATCTCCAGAAATACAGCGAAGAGACACAAAAGCTAGTGGTCGATCTGGCAGATGCAGAGATTCAGGAAGGGGATCGAGATAAAGTGATCTTCCTTGTCGACTTGAACCCTCCGTTCGAAGACGACGTAACCGATACTGCAATTGAGGATGCGGAACAAATCCTGATCCGCTATTTCAACTACTCAGATGAAGTTCAATCTGAAATATATGCAACAGGAGATACCACTCTCTCTCAAAGCTTACTCGAACATGAATTTACAAATGAGAATGGGGAAGTGGATAATTCGACAGTCCTGGATTTTCTTGAGCAGGATTCTACCATTCAGGATTTACTGGTTCAGGAGCCAACTGGCAGGATTCAGGAAATTCTTGGCATGGAGTTTACTTCCACTCAACTGAGCGAACTACTGGGCTACACAGAAGATGTTCGAGTGAGTCTTGTCGGTACGGGAGATGCCGCATGGGTGAAAACTCTGGTCGATAGAGAATACAATGAAAGCACGATTATGTCACTGCTCGAAGGTGACCGGACAACTGCCAATATTCTGGTAGATCAGAATCTGGATAACACTGAAATTCAGGATTTCTACAATTATCCCCTCGATGTGAGAGACAGCATCATTGATAATTTAGATCCCACTCAATTATCTACTCTACTGTCTCATGATTTGTTAGATACTGAGGTCACCTCTGTACTGAGCTATTCAGAAAACACCCGGGATGCATTGATTGATGAACCTACTGAACGACTGAACGGAATTCTTGATTACGGTCTCACCAGTGAAGAAGCAGATGTGTTATTCAACTACAGTTCGGAGCTTCGCCAGGCATTTGTCGATGCTGAAGATAAAAATCTGACCAAAGCCTTACTGAGCCTCGATCAACCTGAAGAGGACATTACAGCAATCCTTTCAGGCATACTGGAGAAAAGAGCACTGCTGGATGAGATTGATCCAACCGATAAAGACCCCGACCCTTCAGAGGAAGAACGTGTATCGGAGGCAATCGCTACTTTGCTGGAAGATACAAAAGCCAACGGAAATGAGCACATTGTCGCCATTCTCTACGAAGAAGGGGATGGCAAAATTGATGATACGCTTCTGGCTATCGGACAACTTGGTAACGACTTGCTGACAGATGTGACCATTGAGGAGCATCTGGATGCAACACGTTTCTTTGATATTCAGGACGCGGTAGACAATCTGTTCTATCAGGAAGTTGCTCTGATTTTTGATACGTGGGTCTTGCCTGACTATTCAGGAGAAGACGGCATACCAGGGAATGCGGATGACCCCACTCTAGGGCAAGTCTTTGCTGCCAGAACATTGTCGATTCAACCAGGCACCATAGATTTGGATGCTCATTTTCCAGATGGTCAGACAGAGTTCTTTTTTACGGCAGCTGAAGAAATTCAACTCTCTGGAGAAATTAATTTTATCGCACCGGATAAAGCAGGCATTAACGATTTAGACCTCTCCTTTGGTGCAGGGACAAGTTTCAAAATCGCTGAAGATACATCCATCACATTCTTGGACGGAAGCATCAACATGGGTTCCCGTGAAACCAGTGAATTTGTTAAAGTGAGCATGGAAGCTGGAGGAGACATTGATGTCGCATCACTGGAAAATCTGGTTTTTCAGGACAGTAGCCTGAAAGTAAGAGCTGGAGACAGCATTCACTTGGAAGCCTTTGGCGAGCTATCCATCAACGGGATGCAATTCTCTCAGCAGTTACAGAACATTTACATGGAGGCGACAACCATAGACCTCCGCAATATCTTCTTCCCAGATGGATCTATTGTTCATCTCAGTTCTCAATATGGAGGCATTGACGGTATCTATCCCACCTTCCCAACAGGGGACCCCGCAAACTTGTTTGGCAACCGGGAAATTGGCCGTGTGAACTTCATTGAGAATGTGGGCTATTATGAAACCATTATCAACAATCGTGAAACTTTTGACCTGTTTAAAGACAACATCATCATCTCACCACTTGGAGCTCCTACAGTAGGTCAGTAACTCAAATAAAAGTTTTGAAGAGATTACCTCTCATCCTACTTCTCAAAAGTCTGACAGTTTTAGAAGGTGCCCCGAAAGAGCTACCTCCTCCCGAAAAAATGGACCCGGCGAAATTGGGGCTATATCCTGACTCGGAAAGAACTCGGTTTGCTTCATCCAGAAAGAAATCTGTTAAGCAGCCACCAATCACTCAGGCATCAGTCAACACACCTCTTTTTGAAATTTCTCAACTTTCTGGCACCCAATTTCTCCGTGGTATTACAGGCCTGAAGGAATGCCAGTTAGGAGAAGTGCTCCCCAAAGATGCAGCTCTCTTTGTTCGTAGCGAATCGAGTTTGGAAGCCACCGCAGCTACAGGCGAACTCCTAAGACTCGGGGCCAAAACAAATTTAGAGCTCGGCAGGAAACGAAATCTTGAAATTTACAAAGGTGCTCTACTGTTATCCGTTCCAGAGAATGCTCATGGGTTTACAATCAACTCCCCCTTGTCACGTGTCGAAGTACAAGGGGAGGGAGCCTTGATGACCGCAGTGACAGAGATTGGTGGCTTAAAATGTATTGGATTGCTTGGGAACCTGCATCTGACTCTGCCTAATCAGAAAAGCACTGAGTTACGTCCTGGAGAATTGATCTTTGTTTTTACAGAAGGCCGCGGCTTCAGCAGAAAGGTCAACCTGGAATTAGCGACTGTGATGCAGACAGCCTCTTTGATTAGAGATTTTGAAGAACCGCTTCCCTTTCTGGAGGATATCGCTCATATTGCGAAAAAGCAAAACCGCAGAATCCGAAACAGGTTTCGAGCATTGGTCGGAGATGCAAAATCCGACAAAGACTTTGAGCTGATGATTCTTCGAGATGAAGAAAACGATCGCAGCTCAAAGAAATAAGGCAACCGTCATTTGTTGTAATCTGACGGGATAAAACCTTATTTCTACGCTACAGAAGTGCGATCAAGGGATATAGGTTGCGGCTTTATTGATGCTGTGAGTAAAGAGACACGCCCTTTTGATATTATTTGCCCCCAAGGTCTCCTTGATGGAGTCACGGACTTTCTCAAGCATTTGAGGGGCGATGGATGTCTGGATCGACGCCCATTCCTCATTCGCCGTTTCACTATCACTTGTGGGATCACGAAGAATTCCAAAAATGCCACTGACTCCT
>CAYSOI010000136.1:0-9469 GCA_964432425.1 uncultured Opitutales bacterium
AAATGGCTCAGGGAATGGCAGTTCGACCAGGCCCGGATTTGGGCATTTGGTAGAGTTTGTCATTCAGGCGAACAAAGATGTTGGAACCCTTGTCGAAGATGATCGCCATCGGTCCGGTCTTATCCACGTTGACAGTGTCGCCATCCTGAATGGTTTGGTCGAAGACAGTGCCGCCTGTACGTTTGTCGATCAGGATCACGTGTACATCGCCACCTTTGGCTTCAAGGCCCATTTGTTGTTGGGGAACGACTGCACCTCCGACTCCAGGTTGTGTCAACCCTGAGGGTCCTTGAGCACCGCTTGTGGCAGGATTGGAAACCGCAGCCGGGTTATTGGCCGGCTGGTTTGCGGCGGTTTGCGTAGTGGCTGTTGTGTCATCCTTGAAAAGGAAGGCCAGAAAGCCAACTACGACCAACAGCGCAGCAAAACTGACGCCTACGGCGGCCCAAATCATTTTATCTCCTCCCAATTTGGTTACGTTGGAGGGTTGAGCCTGTGCTTGCGGTTGAGCAGCAGGGAAAGGAGTGCGGGTATCCTGGGTTTTCTGCGGTTTGGGTTCAACAGATTCGGATTGCTTGCGGAAAGGGGAGTTGACCACTTCTGAAACGACTTCCTTCTCCGACTGTTCACGCTCCACTTTGAGTTCGGATTTGTTGGAAGAAGCCATTTCCAGTTTCCCGAAGTTTTCACGGGAAGCGTTGTTTTTCGTGCGATTGGCAGACTTGCTTCCGCTTTTGCCCTGTGAGCGGAGATAAGCTGCTTCGATTTCATCCGGATCCAGGTCCAGAAGTTCTGCGTAATTCTTCACAAAGCCTTTCCGGTAGATTTCCGGTAAGTCGATGTTGAAGTCATTTTTTTCAAACGCCTCCAGGAAACTCACCCGGATCTTGGTCCGTTCCGATGCTTCCTGGATTGATATACCTTTATTGACTCTCGCTTCCTCAAGCTGTGCCCCTAGTGTCTTCATCATTTGTCCTTTTATTGTTTGTTCATCAAGAGAGTGTTAAAAATCTTTATAGCATATCCAGGTCTACCAGAATTTCCCGACCTTGTGCTGCATTTCCGTTATCCGGCCCAACAATGCCCCGTTCTTCCAGTTCATCCATGATTCTGGCTGCCCGGTTGTAGCCGATTTTAAGTTTCCGTTGTACCATGGAGGTGGAGGCTTTCCGAGTGACTTTGAGAACCTCCAGCACCTTGCGGAACAATGCGGCTTCCTCGTCATCATCTTCAAAATCATCGCCTCCAGCTGCTTCTCCATCCTCATCTTTGACGCTGTTGTCCACCTGGCGTTGAATTTCTTCAATAATTAATGGTGGCCCATTTTGTTTAAGGTGGTCGACGATGGCGTCACGCTCTGGATCGTCCAACCATGCACCTTGGGCCCGAAGGAAGTTGGGAGCTCCCGGAGGTTGGAAAAGCATATCTCCTTTACCAATGAGGGCTTCCGCACCCTTGGTGTCGAGAATCGTCATACTGTCCCGATAGCCACTGACCCGGAAGGCGATGCGGCTGGGCAAGTTGGCTTTGATGATACCGGTGATGACGTTGACCGAAGGTCTCTGGGTCGCCAGAATCAGGTGGATACCGGCCGCACGGGCAAGCTGAGCGATCCGGGCAATCGAAGTTTCGATGTCATTTTTGGACACCATCATGAGATCGGCCAGCTCATCAATGATGCAGACGATGAATGGCATCTTGCTAGTCGGCAGTTCACCCTCTACATCTTCATCACGGGGAATGGAAATGCTGTCCATCATGGACTGCTCCTCAATGCTCATATCGTCATTGATTTGTTGATCGAGCAAGAGAGCCTTTTCTTTTTCCTCTTTGTTTTTGGCAACCTTGGCGTTGTAGCCAGCGATGTTGCGGACGCTGAGTTTGGCAAAAAGTTCGTAACGCTGCGTCATCTCCGTGATGAGCCACTTGAGGGCACCCGGTACTTTCTTGGGCTCCGTGATCACAGGAATCAACATGTGTGGTAAGTCATTGTAGACCTGCATTTCCACTACCTTGGGATCGACCATGATGAAGCGCAGATCACTCGGGGAAAAGCGGTAGCAAAGGGAGCTGATGATCGTGTTGATACAGACGGATTTACCGGAACCCGTGGAACCCGCGATCAGCAAGTGAGGCATCTTCGCCAAGTCTGCCACCAATGGCTTTCCGCTTACATCCTTACCCAGGATAATCGGAAGATCTCCCTTGGAATCCGACCAAGCTTTGGACTCCACGATCTCTCTGAAGAAGACTGGAGAAGCCACTCGGTTGGGTACTTCAATGCCCACACAATCCTTTCCTGGTACCGGAGCCAGTATCCGAACCCCCTCGGATTTCAATGCCATGGCAAGGTTCTTATCCAGAGTGGCCACTTTTTCCACCCGTACTCCAGGGGCCAGATAAATTTCGTAACGGGTAATAACCGGGCCCACATGGATTTCTCCGATTGTGACTTCTACCCGGAAATCCTTGAGCGTTCTTTGAATCGCTTCGGCTCGGGCTTGGTGGTCATCCATGTTATCCACCTTCTCCTCCGGTGGCTCTGGAAGTAATTCAAGTGGTGGAAAATGATAATCTCCTTCGACCTCCGGGATTTTGATTTCTCCCTTTTCCATCTTCTCCCCACGGATGATTTTCAGAGTCTTCTCATCAGGAGGTGGCAGTTTCTTTTTCTCTTCCTCTGGCTCTGGTTCTGGCTCCACTGCTGGAGCAGGTGCCTCTGCTTGAGGTTCCTGTATCGACTCTGGTTCCGGGGTAGGCTCTGGAGCTGCCTCTAAAACTTCGGCGGCAGCTTCTTCCGGAAGGATGTCGGATACAGCGGCTGGAGGTTTTACTTCGGGTTGCTGAGTTGGCTGAGGTTCCACAGGTTGCGGAGCCGGTTCCTGAGGAGCTTCCTGTACAGGTTGGGCTTCTTCTGCCTTGGCCTTTTTCTTTCGTTTGGCCTTGGGATTTTCAGGAGTGGGTTCAGCTTCCTGGGGTTTTGACGGTTCAGGGGATCGCTTTTGGACCGGGGCTTGAGGTGCACTCTTACCCGGCAATGGAGAATCTCCAAACAGGAGAACTTCTTTGTGTTCATCTACAGGCGGCGCGTCAATATCGAAGAGATCCTGAGCAATCGGCTCTTTCTTTGGCTCGGGGGGTTGTGCAGCCTTTTCCAATTCTGCTTTCTCTGCGGCTTCTTTGGCGACTGCCGCTTTTCTTTCCGCCAGTGCTTTGGCTTCTGCACGAAGTTTCGCTTTCGCTTCGCGGGCCGCTTTCATGCGGGCCTTTTGCTCCTTGGAGAACGTCTCAAAGGTGGCTTTAAAACTATCCACCAAGCTACCAGGGTTATCCGTCAAAATTAAAAGGGAGGCCGAGCAAAAGCCGACCAGAAGGATCACCGTCCCGCCGAAGTCTCCCATCCATGGATAAAGAAAACCCTGGAATATGACATTGCCGAGATTTCCTCCAAGACTACCGCTGGGAAAATAACTGCCAGCCCTGATATCAATCGTCTGGCCAAAACCTCCTGCCAGGGCACACATCAAAAAGGGGAGCGCCACCAGCAATACGGGCTTCAGCAGGCTGGGTTTTCTACGCTTTCCAAATACTGAAGAGTAGGCAAAGCCAATAAAGTAAACCGGGATAAACCATGCTCCGATACCGACTGCACCCAACACCCAATTGGCAAAATTCGCTCCAATGATGCCAACCCAATTCTGGGAAACCGGGCGTGTGTTGTTTAGGCTGTCCTGTCCAACATCATACGACAACAGGGCAGCTGCGCTCAAAATACCCAACGCTACGAGAAAGAGCCCCAGCACAGGCCGGGCCTTTCCACGCACACTGGTGGAGTTAGCAAGAGTTTTCGACTCCTGCTTTTTCTTGCGGGTTGTTTTAGTTGCCACTTTCCTCGTTTACAATCCTCTTGGTAATTGCCTTAGTTCATCAAAGGGCGAGTATGACACGTGTTTTTTCGAAATGTTCAATCAAAATCCTATCACCAATTCAAAATATACCCAATCGATAGCCCAATTCTTAGCTTTTTGTCCCAATGCCTAACTATCTTTCTTGTCATTCCCTAAACACAAGCACAGTGTGCAGCAACTGAATGGTAGAAAGGCATGGGCAGAGCTGATTCTCCCACTTGTTTAGTCTGCGGATGCTCCTTTTGGTGAACACAAAGTGAAGCCACAACATTTTTTGATAACTACAGGCAATGAATAACCTCTTTGCATTGAAATTTGAGCCCTTGTATCAGACTCGTGTCTGGGGAGGGAAAGGTCTGCATACCTCACTAGGTAGAGATTTGCCGAAGGATCAGCGCATTGGGGAAAGCTGGGAAATTGTAGACCGGGAGGAAGCTCAGTCTGTCGTGGCTGACGGGTGTTGGAAAGGTCTGACCCTTCGGCAAGTACTGGAGCAACATGCCGAGTTATTGATGGGACCTGGCTGGTCTCCGGAGCGTCGCTTTCCCATTCTGGTCAAATGGCTCGACTGCCAGGAACGCTTAAGTTTGCAGGTCCATCCACCTGCGGAAGCGGCGGCCCAACTTGGGGGAGAGCCCAAGACCGAGCACTGGTATGTTGCCGAAACATCCGGAGATGCGGCCCTCATTGTCGGCCTGAAAAAAGGAGTCTCCCGGGAGGAATTTGAATCTGCCCTCAAGGAATCCCGCCTGGAGCAATGTATTCACTCCTTCCCAACCCAACCCGGCGACAGCATTCTCGTGGAAAGCGGGAGACTTCATGCCATTGATGCTGGCAACCTTATCCTCGAAATCCAACAAAACTCCGACACCACCTACCGCGTCTACGATTGGGGACGGGTTGGACTCGACGGCAAACCCCGGGACCTGCACATTGAGAAATCCCTCCAATGCATTGACTTTGAAGACTTCGAGCCCGAACCACTGAGAATTCCTGAACATCCCGGTAAGCCCACGGAATTGGTCGACTGTTCCGAATTCTCCATCACCCACCATGTTCTCCAACCTGGTGATACTCTCTCTTTTCCTGCCGACCAATCTCTGCACCTTCTCCATCTCATTTCCGGCACCCTTACCGAAACACAAGGCGGGCAAACCATTCACAAAGGTGAAAACCTCCTCCTGCCCTACGCCGCAGAATGTACCTTCACCTCCATCAAGGAATCCACCCTCCTGATCACCCAGCCTCACTGGAAATAACTCCAATCTAGCCAATAGTTCTCCTGAGTGCTGTAGTGCTATATGTTATCCCTTTCCACGCAGGGTTACCTGTGCGTAGACAAATCCAGGATTGAACAATTTTTCAGATTCGTACTTACTTTGTAATTATGAAAGCACAATTAGTGAAAATTGGAAATTCGAGAGGTGTAAGAATACCGAAACCACTTATTGAGGAGTGTCAGCTAACGGATGAGGTCGAGCTGAAGGTTGATAACCACAAGATCATCATTTCTGCAGTCCAGACAACACGGATGGGTTGGGATGAAGCATTTCAACGCATGCACCAAAATGCGGATGACCAACTTTTGGAAACCGAAAATTCAGGCAATTGGGATGATGAGGAATGGGAATGGAAGTAAAAAGATTTGATGTTTTGTTGGTAGAATTAGACCCCACGGTGGGCCATGAAATTCAGAAAACCAGACCTTGTCTGGTGGTCTCTCCGGATGAAATGAACCGGTATATTTCAACGGTTATTGTTGCCCCCATGACATCGAAGGGCAGAAATTATCCGTCACGAGTGAATTGTTTCTTCCAGAAAACCAAAGGGCAGGTTGTCCTTGATCAGATTCGCACTATAGACAAGGAAAGAGTTGTAAAGGTACTGGGGAAGGTGAGCGCTGATACTCAAGCAGACGTGTTGGAAACTCTTGGTACAATGTTTGCGCCATAAGCTACGCAATATGACGTACAAATCTTGATGAAATCATCCTGAAGCCTTGCAGTTTCCTTTAAAAGTTCTCGCATCCCCATTGAACATTTACTTAATCCCCCCGTTCGATTTTTCAGGACTTTCAACAATTTACACTTCGAATGGATAGTAATTCATCTTCAAACCCTTCCTCTGAACAAGCTCCAGACGCTGGCTCTACCAGTGCTGATAGCTCTACAGAAACACAATCCAACGAAACCACCACCGACATCATCGTGCAGCTAGAAAAGGTACAACAGGAAAAAGAAGAACTGCAGCAAAAGCTTCTTCGTAAAGCTGCGGATTTTGAAAACTTCCGCAAACGTGCATTACGGGAGAAGGAAGATCTGCGGGATTCCACCGAAGCCTTCCTGATCGAAGACCTGCTTCCGGCCATCGATACTCTGAAACTCGGTCTGGATGCCGCCAGCAAACACCCGGCTGCCGATGACATCACCCAAGGCTTCAACCTCGTTTTGGACCAATTTAACAACATTTTAAGCCAGCGTGGCTTGATGGAAACGGACCCTGTGGGGGAACCTTTTGATCCCAAAATTCACGAGAGTGTCTCCCAGATTGCCTGCGAAGAAACTCCAGAGGGACATATTGCTCAAACCATCCGCATCGGTTACTTTTTCAAAGAAAAACTCTTGCGTCCAGCCATGGTCGCCGTCTCCACCGGTGCCCCGGATGATGCCGAAGAACCCCCAACCAGTGCATCTTGATTGATGCCAACCTTTCCCAAATGGCCAAAAGAGATTACTACGAAGTATTAGGCGTTTCCAAGAGCGCTGATGCTAGCGAAATCAAAAAGGCATATCGCAAACTCGCGATCAAGTTTCATCCGGACAAAAACCAGGATGATCCCAACGCTGAGGAGAAGTTTAAAGAAGCTTCCGAAGCCTATGAAGTGTTGAAGGACACGGAAAAACGGGCGGCTTATGATCGCTTTGGTCATGCAGCCTTTCAAGGTGCCGGAGGTGGAGCGGGTGGTGCTGGTGCAGGTGGTTTCCACGATCCATTTGAAATCTTCCGGGAAGTCTTTGGAGCCGGAGGAGGAGGAGGAGCCGGAGGAGGCATTTTTGATGAGATTTTTGGAGGATCCGGAGGCGGTCGTCGACGTGGTGGAGGCGGAACAGCAGCTGCCCATGGGCATGACCTGCGGTATGATTTGGAAATCAACCTTCGTGATGCTGCGGAGGGGGTTGAAAAAGAGATCAAATACAAACGGCCCGCAGTTTGCGGCAGTTGTAATGGTTCCGGAGCAGCGGCTGGTAGTGGCAAGGAACACTGCTCAACCTGCCATGGTCAGGGCCAGGTCTCTTCCTCAAGAGGATTTATCAGTTTTCAGCAAACCTGCCCCGATTGCCGCGGCAGTGGAGTGAAGATCAAAAACCCCTGCAAAGAGTGTGGGGGAGAGGGACGCACTCAACAGACCACCAAGGTAAAAGTGAAAGTACCTGCTGGCGTGGACAATGGTTCCCGTCTACGTTCCAGCGGCAACGGAGAAGCTGGCTTGATGGGAGGCCCTCCAGGCGACCTGTATGTCATCATCCACGTCAAGGAGCACGAAATCTTTGAGCGGCATGGCGATGACCTCTTTTGCGAAATGCCTCTCAAATTCACCATTGCTACACTTGGGGGCACGGTCGAAGTACCTACGCTGACCAGCAAAGTGAATCTCAAGATTCCTCCCGGTACACAGTCTGGACAAATCTTCAAACTTCGCGGCCATGGCTTGACGAACCTTCGTTCCCATCGGAAAGGCGATCAGCTCATTCGGGTCACCATTGATGTTCCCAAAAAGCTCACTCTTGAGCAAAAGGCCAAGCTCGAAGAATATGCGGAACTTTGTCAGGACTCCACCAATCCCATCGGGGAAGGGTTCGTGGACAAAGTGAAGAAATTTGTGAAAAAACTGTAGTCCTCAGCCAAACACAGTGAATCCCGACTCCCTTCCTCCCAACCCCAAGCTTCACAGCCCGGAGGAAGCATTTGCCCTGAGGGCCGACCTCAGAGAGAAGGGAGAACGCATCGTTTTGACCAACGGTTGCTTCGATCTGCTGCATCCTGGCCATCTTTACTTTTTACAGAAAGCCGCAGAGCAGGGGTCGCAGCTCTGGGTTGCCCTCAATGCTGATCAAAGTGTCAAAGCTCTTAAAGGACCCTCCCGCCCCATTCTTTCTGAGCAATTTCGGGCCTACGCCCTGGCGGCTCTGGAATGTGTCTCCGGGATCTTCCTTTTTCCTACGCCAAGATTGGATGCCGAAATCCGTGCCTTCCAACCCGATGTTTACGTCAAAGCTGGCGATTACACTCTGGAGACCCTGGCACAGGAAGAACGGAAAGCCCTTCAGGAAGCAGGAGCTGAAATCCAATTCATGCCCTTCCTGCAAGGCTTCAGCACCACAGAACTCATCGCCAAAATCTCCGAAACTCAAAGCATTTAAAACGACTCCCCACCCATGCGATACGTCATCCTAGGTTCTGGTTCCGGCTCCAACGCCAAAGCCATTCTTGAAGCCCAGAAAGCTGGTAAACTCGGGCAGGCCGAAGCCATTGCCCTGGGTTCGGACAGAAACGATACCCCTTTTCTCTCCCATGCCTCCATTCTCGGCATTCCCGGCGAATACCTGCACCCCGGAAAGTACAAAACCAAACTCGTTGACGAAGCTGAACAACAATGGATCGCCAAAATTAAGGAGTGGCAACCCGACCTCCTTGTCCTTGCCGGGCTCCTTCGTGTTTTGAAACCTCCCTTTATCGAAGCATTCCATGGCCGCATCATCAATCTCCACCCCAGCCTCCTCCCGGCCTTTCCTGGTCTCCATTCCATCCAGCAAGCCTACGATCACGGAGCCAAGTACTCCGGTTGTACCGTGCATTGGGTGACTCCCACCGTCGATGCCGGCCCCATCATTGACCAGACCGCCGTCCGCATCCACGATGGTGAATCCCTTGAATCCCTCGAAACCCAGGTCCACGCCGCCGAACACCAGCTACTCCCCGAGGTCATGCGCAAACTCAGTGTTGGAGAGTTACCCTTTCCAGGGTGAAGGCCCAATAGGCCCGAAGGTCCCAACCCGGCACCTTCTAAAATGGACTCGTGTGCCCACCTGACACTTTCAATTTCGGCTGGATTTCCCCCTTGAGTGCTGCCTCCGGCGGGGTTCTCAGGGTAATCTTAAAATGTTCCTTTGCCTTTCCGGCAATTTCGGTCCGAAGGTAATCAGAGGCTTCATCCAGAAACTTTCCGGAGGCATCATAAAACTCTGCTTCCACACTTACCCCTGACCATTCATTTCCACTGGAATTGGTGATGAGTCCAATGATGACCAGAGAATCATCCACGACCTTGGTTTCCACTTCACTGATCGACAAATCCTCACTGATCACAGGTTTGAAAAAAGTCATCTTCACCAACGGGTAAAATCCAAGAATCAAAATCGGAAGGATCAGCCACATTTGCTTCTTCCCCCAATTCATATTCAAGTTTTCAATTTCCGCCCCACAATTGGAGCATTTCATCTGTGTTTTCATGGTTGGTATTCAATTTCTTTTTCAGAGGCTTTCCCACTCATTCCGTGAAA
>CAYSOI010000137.1:0-2314 GCA_964432425.1 uncultured Opitutales bacterium
GAGTAGCCTTTTCGGTAGATGGGCTCCTTGGCAGAGGCAAACATGCCAACCAAGCCAATACCTGTCAGGATCCAGGTGGCTTTCTTCGGGTCAATGGAAGTTTTCTCTTTGATGATTTGCCGAACCACTTCCTTCATGCCAAATGCAGTGAATAGCACAAAGGCTGGCAACATTGGGATCAGGTGCCGGTGCTCCTTTCCGGCTGGAACAATGCAATGCAACAAGGGGACTGCCAAAAACAGGATGCCCAGCATCGGGAAAAAAATGGATTCTTCAGATTGGGTTTCCTGGTTCTGTGCCTTCCTGACCAAGGTGGCCAGGCCAATGACAATACAGAGTAGGAAGACCGGGCCTCCTGTTTCTACCAGTTTGTTCATGTTATAGAACGAGGCAGAGAAGAAAAAGGCTACGGAGGGTTCGCTTTGCTCCCAGCCATCCTTGAGGTCCTTCATGGTAAACTTGTACCATGGAAAACACAGTAATCCGACCACCACTGCGGAGAGCCAGAAACTGAACTTTGCCAGCAAATTCCAACGTTTGAGAAACAGGATGGCCAGTGGAGGAATCAACCCCAATACCAACCCTGTTCCTTTGACCATGATGGCGGTGGCTCCCACGATCCCAAACAGCACACTCCATTTCCAATGCCCTGTTTCCATGTATCGCATGAACAGCAGCAGGCCTGAATAGACAAGAAGACCCATCAATACTTCGGTCATAACCAGGCCGGAGTACTTTTGCATGATGGGCAGTACGATCAGCAAAATGGCCGCGGCCAGTGCCCAACCTTCCCCCAAATGTTGCCGGGATGACCAGTACACCAGCCAGCCCAGGCCCGCAGTCAGGAATGCCATGAGCAGGAAAATACTTTGTTGGCCGGGTTCAAAAACCAGCATCCAGACCGCTTGCAGGGTATGAAATCCCGGTGGCCAGTTTCCAATGGCCACTTTGGGGTAATGGGCATGAAAGTTTTCGGCGAATTCCATTGGATGCAGAATGCGTTCCTCCGCCGGAGCACTCAATTGCCCGATATAATCCCGGATCATGAGGGCACTGACAAAGTGGGCCGCTTCATCGGGGTGAGCTCCGAATTCATCCTGATAGGCTCCGGAGCGTTGTTGTCCCCACAATACCAGCCCGAACAACAGCACAAATATTCCAACTGGCCGAAATGAATTCTTCATACGCTCAAAAGAAAAGACTGCATGGGGCTCCAGCTCAACCTGAATTTCCCAAAGTTTCTATTTCCATAGGAGGTTATATCCCGCAGCGACGGCCCGGTGTTGGGAGGGTCTCTTTTTTTCCACCGTACATCCGACCGGTTTTAACATGGAGTTGGAGTAAATATGGTCGATTCTCATAAAGGGGCCAAACAGGGATAGGGGGTTTCGGGTTCTGCCGGGGAGGGTGAAACCACACCCGTGCCCGGTTTTACGATGTGCATCATAAAATTGTTCGGACAGGGTCCGGGCGATAATTCCCTGGGAGGGGGCATTGAAATCTCCACCCAGGATGACTGGGGCAGTTTCCCCGGCGGCTTCCTTCGCAATCACTTTTGCCATGCGGATGCTGCGATCCATGAATTCCTGAAACTCCTGGCGAACCGACGCTGACAGTACACCTCCACCCTTGAGTAAGGAATGTAGAAACCCGTTTCCGCGAAGGCTCCCCAACGCATTCCGTGGAGTGGGCAGATGGACGTTGTAAATCACCACCTCTTGTCCATCCACATCGATGACGAAGCGGGAGGCCACCGGTCTCTCCAGACCTGGCACGGGTTTGGCATCCAGTATCTTGTGCTTGCTCAATATCCCAAATTCCCCACTGGCGGCAGCATGGTAGCCTGGAAAACTATTGGGGAAGCGGTACACTTTGGCTTCCACTGCCTGTAGGAGAATGAGATCCGGGTTAATGCTTTCATTGAACTTTCGGAAGCTGCTGTCCCCGCTTTGGCCGATGTTGTTGGTCAACACAGTGAAGTCTGCTTCTTCCAGTTTCAGGCCTTTCCCGGCTTTCCACTCAAAACTATAAAAGATCACAAACAGCAGAGTGGCCAGGTGAAGGGGAAATTGAGCCCGGTCCAGCAGGAGTGATCCAGGGAGAAGAATCAATAGCGGCAACAGCCAGCCTGCAGGGGGCGCATAGAGCAGGGCTCCCGTGAGCCAGAAGGTTTCTGCCATTTGTTTGGTCAGAAGGACACCCACGATCACCAGAATACTGCATCCTATGGAAGCTAGCCGCAGGAATTTCATCATGAATTTATGGCATTCTAATTACCCCTCTCTTCAGGAGGTTTTTTTTGAAGGTGTTTCTT
>CAYSOI010000137.1:2414-9437 GCA_964432425.1 uncultured Opitutales bacterium
TTATGGCATTCTAATTACCCCTCTCTTCAGGAGGTTTTTTTTGAAGGTGTTTCTTGGCCGCTTTTCCGGGGACATTCAGAGCGGCAAGAAAGTAGCGGTTGTGCCGGGCCGTTTCTTCCAGCTTGGCTCCACCCATGAGGACCGTTCGCACCGTATCCAGGATGATGAAGAGGTCTAGAAAGAGGCTCATGTGCTTCATGTAGTACAGGTCATACTCCAACTTCCGGGCGGCATCCTCCACAGAGGCCCCGTAGGGGTAGTTGACTTGTGCCCAGCCAGTCAATCCCGGCTGAATCATGAGTCGTTCCGGGTTCATGACCAGCTTCTCATTGAGCATCTGCACAAACTCCGGCCTCTCGGGGCGGGGTCCGACAAAGGACATATCGCCGCTCAAAATGTTCAGCAATTGCGGGAGTTCATCAATCCGGTATTTTCGGAGGACGCCTCCGAGGAGCGTGACTCTCGAATCCCCCTTTGCAGAGGACCATTGGGCTCCGTGCTTCTCCGCATCCTTGCGCATGCTTCGGAACTTCGCCACTTTGAAGGTCCTTCCAAAGCGACCAATACGATCCTGGGTATAAAGAATCGGCCTTCCCGATGTGAGCAAAACTCCCAACGTTGTCAGCAGAATGACCGGAGACATCAGGACCAGCAGAAGCAGGGAAAACGCGATGTCGGAGCCACGCTTGAGTTTCCGGATATAAAGCCGGTGCGGCATGGAACTGGCCGAGAGGAGCCATTCATTGGTGACTAGATTCAAGGGGACGTATTGATGTACTTCTTCACAATGTTGGAGCAGTGGAATCACATCAATTCCCCGATATCGCATGTTGCAAAAGGCTCGATAATACCTCGGATCGGATAAATCCTCGGCATTACACAAAATCCGTGAAATGTCATTGAGTTCGACGACCTCCTCCAACTGTTCCATTGTCCCCAAAACCGGGAGGTCTTCAACTGAATTGAAGTTTTGGAAATCCCTCTTCTTGAGCACGAAACCACAAAACTTCAGGTCATGACCGAGGAATTTATCAATCATTTCTGCCGTGAAGGTATCCATCTGTGGCATGTTCAGGATGATACTACGTTCCCGGTAATGGCGGCGGCGGATCGTACTGTGGATATGATGCACCACGACCAGGACGGTGCTAATCAGGATAGTGAAGATCATCACACCACGACCAATCCGTGTAGAAAAGTTCAGGTAGAAAAAGGCCAGTAGCACCCAGAAGGTCAAAATTAGGCAAATGGCTAATATCAGGAAACGTTGGAAGATCCCGGAATGAAAACTCCTCGGGCTGTACAAGCCGCAAACATATACACACGAAGGAAAAAACAAGGCACCCAACAACATACCCGGCCAATATAACTCCACTGCAAGGGTGAGCATTTGTAGAAAATCATAGCCCTCCTTTGACCAGCCTGGCCCGAGACGAATGACCGATCCACCCAGAAACGCCACCACCATGATAAAGCCATCCACAAAGTAACTGCGGGCAACTCGAATCCAGTGATTATGTTTTATCGCGGTCATCCATTATTCCTTCGATGAGGCTTGGCTAAGGATGGCCCAGAATGAAAATCTTCTTCGCTCTTTGGCCTTTCCCAGTACTGTTTCCCATTCCTCGACTTCTTGCCGTAGCTTGATTCTTTTCGCATTCAGAGATCGATTCAGGGGTCTTCGAAAAGGGCTACCATCCAGCATGTATGCATTTTCGATCATGAAGAGCGGTTTGAAATATTGTGGATATTGCTCCATCGCAACATTGGGGAGCTTGGGGCAGTTGGAAACCGTGATATGGAAACTGCGTTGACCTCCAACTGGAATGGCAGGAGTGAAGGATTCGTTCCTTTGAAGTTTTTCAAAATGGCGTCCTGTTGATTTCTCCTCAAACTGTACGGAGTAGTCAAAACCCTCAATTTCTTTAATGGATCCATTTTTCAGAGTGAAGGTAATGCTGACAGAGACATTGGGGGGAACCTTCCTGTACTCATAACGAATATCTGTTGCTTCGATTCGATAGAGCATCTCTTCTTCTTGTCTCTGTGTTAGCAATTCTTGCTCAACCACAGTCAACTGTTGCTTTCGCCTCTTCAAATCCTCCATTCGCTTTTGCAGGGTTTGATTAAACAGTTTCTGAGCCTGATCCAGAACCTCCGTCACGGTAGAGTTATTGAGTTTGTACTTCTGCTCATCGGAGTAGGTTACCTGCCTTATGTCTTGAACAGTTTTGCCTTCATAAAAATCCGGGTCCAGATTTGTTTCCGAAAGAAAGAGGAGTGCATGAATGATAGGAATATGCTCATGTTGCGGGATTCTTTCTAAGAATCCTTCAATATGAACATTCAGATCTGTGTGTACTCCCAAGTTGATTCTCGGCTCCTCTTGCTTGGGCTTGCAAGCTTTGATCGATAGGAACACAGCTAGTGACCCTACTAAAATCAACGATAGAAAGAATACTGCAATTTGAGGCAGTCTTATATGAAATCGGCTCACCATGAACTCTAACAAAACGGGCATTGTGTCCAGAATCTGGCAACACGGCAAGAGGGATCACTCCATATTTATTGAAAAACCTGTGACTCTACGCCTCACGGCGATTGTTCATGAAACCGTCCCGCAATTCCTGCATGAAGGCTCCTTTGCGATAGATGCGACTTTGGGAAATGGCCATGATACATGGTTTTTAGCTCAGCACATTTCGGAGCCTGGTCAGGTTCATGCCTTTGAGATTCAGGCTGGTGCTGTATCTCTGGCGAAAGTACATATTCAAGATCAGAATCTGGAAGGTTGTGTTCAGATCCATCCCGTGGGGCATGAAAACATGGATCAGGTCTTGCCGAAGAAAATGGAGCAGAATACCTCCGCAATCCTGTTCAATCTAGGATACCTCCCAGGTGGTGACAAATCCTGTACCACGCTTTTGCATACCACCATCCAAGCCCTGGAAACTGCATGGCATCAATACCTTTCTCCCCATGGAATTCTTTCTATCCTGGCTTACCCAGGGCATCCTACAGGCAAAGAAGAAGCCGCAGGAGTGCTTCAATGGTTGCAATCTTTGGAAAACACTCAGGTTGAGGAATACGAATCCCCCGGGCCAGTGCTCTATCTGGTCACAAAAATCTGAAGGTGGCTGCAAGGTCCATCAGGGCAGCCAGGGATACTTCTGGAACTCCGGTTTTCGCTTTTCCAGAAACGCATTTTTCCCTTCGGAGCCTTCCTCGGTCAAATAGTAGAGCAGGGTCGCATTGCCCGCCAGTTCCTGAATCCCCGCCTGGCCATCACAATCTGCATTGAACGCCGACTTCAGGCAACGGATGGCCAACGGACTTTTCTCAAGGATCTCCTGTGCCCACTGAATCCCTTCTGATTCCAGTTCATCAATACACACCACCTTGTTCACCAAACCCATCTCCAAGGCTTCATCCGCATGGTACTGGCGGCAAAGGTACCAGATTTCACGAGCCTTCTTTTGCCCGATGATTCTAGCCAGATAACCGGAGCCAAAACCTCCGTCAAAACTGCCCACTTTCGGCCCCGTCTGCCCAAAGATCGCATTGTCGGCCGCAATCGTCAGGTCGCAGATCACATGCAAAACATGCCCGCCTCCAATGGCATATCCTGCGACAAGAGCAATCACCACCTTCGGCATGGAACGAATCAGTTTTTGCAAATCCAACACATTGAGCCGGGGCACTCCATCATCCCCAACATACCCCGCTTTGCCACGAATGGACTGATCGCCTCCAGAACAAAATGCATACTTTCCGTCGGTATGGGGACCTGCACCTGTCAGCAGCACCACGCCTACCGAGTTGTCTTCCCGGGCATCGGTGAAGGCATCAAACATTTCGAAGATCGTTTGCGGTCGAAACGCATTTCTTTTTTCCGGTCGGTTGATGGTAATCTTGGCGATTCCATCCGCTTTGTGATAGAGGATGTCTTTGTAGTTTTTGACGGTTTTCCAGTTCATGTTTTAGGTAGAAATTTGGCTGAAAAGTTGGAGGATTTTCTTACGGGTGAGGGTATCGGCTTTTCGGTTTGTGGGGATTTCCAGGATACGAATGGGGTGATTGGTCGGATTGGCAATCTGATGCGCCAGGCTCTCCCAGTTGTGAATGAGCAAATGCGGAATGTTGTGAGCCTGTGCCAATTTGGAAATGTTGATGTTCTGGGGCGTGGCAAAGAATTCTTCAAATGGCGGATTGTGATGGGCGATGGGTAGATTTTCAAAAATGCCGCCGCCATTGTTGTTAATCAGCACAACGGTTAAGCAACCTTTGTAGTGTGCATTGGAAGCCAGAAGCAAACCATTGGAATCGTGCAGAAAGGCCAGATCTCCCGTCAGCAAAAAAGTATGTGGTGCATCCTGGGCAATACCCAGAGCGGTGGAAAGCGTCCCATCAATTCCATTGGCACCACGATTTGCAGTAATCTGATGGTTCGAGTCACTGTTTTTCCAGAAAAACTCCACATCTCGAATCGGCATGCTGCTGGCAACATGAAGCGATGAGCCCGCAGGCATGGACGCATTCAACAACCACGCTACCTTGCCTTCAAACAACTCTGCACAATTGGCAAAAACCTCCTCAAATTGCTGCTCCACCGTCAGATTGGCCCGATGCCAGGCTTGAGTGTAGCTACCTTCCGACTTCGCAGATTTCCCAAAGATTTCCCCCAACGCATCCGGGAAGATGGGCAACAATTCTCGATCCGAATCAAGAGGATCAAAGTTTTCCCCTAGAGGCGAAATGATCCAACCCGGAGAATTCCACTCCTTCAGCCGCTGGCGAAGCACTTTGCTTGTTGGCAGAGCTCCTACTTGCAGAATCGCCTGGGGCTGAAGAACCCGCGCCGCCTTGTCATCTCTCAGGATCGCATCATAGTGTGCCACCACCAGCTCCCGCCCATCCTCTGATGTATTGCGAAGCTGACTCAGCGGATCTGCCAGTATTGGCCACCCCTTCCGTTGTGCAAACGCCAGCACATCCTGCCCAAAAGTGGTACTCAGTCCAGGACCACTGGCTCCTGCAATCACCAATACTCGACGATGCGGACACGCCACTGCCTTTGCTGGCTCCTTCGCTTCATGGCGAAGTTCAAAATAACAATCCTGCTCCGGCTCGGCTTCCTTCAACTCAGCAATATTGGAAAGCTCCGGAATCAACGGCTCCCGAAACGGAAAGTTGAGATGCACAGGCCCCGCCTCACAAAGTGCACTCGTAAATGCCGCCTCCAAATCCTCCTCCAGACTCTCCACCCCTGATTCCGCCGGTAATGAAATCTCCTTAAACAAGGCCGCATAACTCCCAAAAATATTCTGCTGATCAATCGTTTGCCCGGCATGGCAGTCCTGCAACTCCGGAGGGCGATCCGCCGTCAACACCAGCAAAGGAACCCCCGCCATCTTCGCCTCCACCAGTGCCGGAAACAAATTCGCCACCGCCGAACCCGATGTACACACAATGGCCACCGGCAACTGCCGAACTTTCGCCAATCCCAACGCAAAGAAACCCGCCGACCTTTCATCCAGAACCGGGATGCTCTCGATTACATTGGATTCCGCAAATGCATAGGTGAGGGGAGTCGACCGCGAACCCGGAGAAATCACAGCATCCCGAAGCCCCAGTTCAATCAACTTGGCTACTGTCATTCTTCCCCACAGGAGATTTGTTTCTGCTGTCGTCATTCCTTGAATCTTTTACGATTTTCGTTCGACACCAAAATCACACCCCAACCCAATATGGCAAGAACTCCATCCGTTTTCCGTAAATCTTTCTTCGAATGAAGAGTTATGGCAGAATTGGAAGCCTTGCAATTTCGCCGTAACTTGTTCGAAAAGGGTAGTTGTGGCAGAATTGAATGTATCTTGATTCCGCCGTAACTCTATTTGCTTGACGAGTTGTGGCGGAGTTGAATGATAGTCAATTCCGCCGTAACTCCTATTTCGCCATGGTATTAGACCCGACAGCCTTTCCTCTTGCAGGTCGTGATCCCCAGAAGCATCGCCTTCAGGTTGCCGTGGATTCCGGTCGACCGGAACTGATCGCAGTCTTGGGACGTCGTCGGGTAGGGAAAACTCACCTGGTCCGAACTTTCTTTGAAAAGGAACTTTGTTTTGAATTAACCGGAAGCCGTGATGGGACCCTTCAGGAACAACTGGTCAACTTCGCCAACTCCCTGGGATCTCTCACAGGATACCGTCATGCACGACCGGAAAGCTGGCAAATGGCGTTTGAGGAATTGATTCGTGCCCTTGAGCCAATGCTTTCCAAAGGAGGCCGCCGGGTGCTTTTCTTTGATGAGTTGCCATGGCTGGCCGGGCGAAATTCAAGGTTTCTTCCGGCCTTTGAGCATTTCTGGAATCATTGGGCTTCACGTCAGAAAAGACTGATCGTGGTCGTCTGTGGATCGGCAGCTTCCTGGATGATCACCAAGTTTCTCCGTCACAAAGGCGGCCTTCACAATCGGGTAACCCGTCGCATCCTGCTCGAACCCTTCACACTTTCCGAAACAGAGCAATTCCTGGAAACCCGGAAAATCAATTGGGACCGGCCCCAGATTGTCGAGTTTCAGATGGCCATGGGCGGAATCCCGTTTTATCTGAATTTGATCGAACGTGGAGACTCTCCAGCCCAATCCATCCAAAAACTCCTCTTTGCCAAAGGAGCTCCGTTGGCAAACGAATTCGAAGAACTCTACGCCTCCCTTTTTGAACACCATGAGCGGCATCTTGCAGTGATTCATGCACTGGCCCAAAAGCAGCAAGGTCTATCACGTAATGAAATTCAGGCCCTCAGTGGAATTCCCGGAGGAGGCAACCTGACCACCATCCTCGAAGAGTTGGAAACCTCCGGCTTTATCCTCAAAACCGTGCCCTTTGGCCGAACCCAACGGGACAGACTCTACCGCCTGGTCGACGAATTCAGCCTCTTTTATTTAAAATGGTACAACAACAAGAGCCAACGAAAGGGCTCCTGGTTGAGCCGCCGCAATTCTCCAGCCTATCAGGCATGGTC
>CAYSOI010000138.1:0-9397 GCA_964432425.1 uncultured Opitutales bacterium
TCTTAACTGGAAAATCCTATCACTCAAGGTGGACTTAATTCAGGGGTCCCAGGCAACTCGTGAGTTGTCCAGAAGTGAGGAAATAAAAGATCATGGAGAGAGATTTTTGACGCCTCTTTGGGGATTTGAGACTCATGCCTCTCATTTTCATGAATACCTGAAGCACGTGGAATTGAGATCAACGTCAATGAACAATGAAAAGGGCGAAATCTTATGGGGCAACATGGCGAGGAATTGTCTAGAATGCCACCAGAAATACCGCAATTAAGGTGTGATCTATTCTCTCTGATTGGCCCTAAGCTCATTGGGTATTGGTGTTACACATCGATCATTTTCCAACATTCGTAAATGGTATGGAATACCAAAAAACCTAGTAAATTTGATCTTTTTAAGATTTTCCCTTGAACTCTGATCTGTGTTTTTTATGGTCGCGTTACTTGTTTAATGGAGGGCCGCCATTCCAACATCAAACTTGTGACTTTTAAATTTTTACTGATTTGTAATCCTGTCATCCGAGGCCAAGCATATCGTTTTTCGAAATTTATTTTCGAACAAAGAATTCAGGCGTCTGCTTCGTGGAGTGGTTTTCATGTTGGGAATTGGCCTGATGGCCGGTCCTTATCAAGGCATCGGGGAACCTCCTGTCCCGCGATGGGTGTCTCCAAACGAAAGCCCCTATCTGGCGGATGAAGGCAAAGTTTTGCTAGAATGGCAACTTCCTGAAGGCTCTCCTGCTTCTGTCCCGTTCCAATTCCAACTCGAACAATCGCTGCAACCCGATTTTACAGAACCCGCAATGCGATATGAAGGTATTGACCGGGCAACTTTTGTGACGGGGCTGGCGAAAGGAAATTACTATTACCGAGTCAGGGTGCTCTCGGACTCAGAAGGAAGCGGCGCTTGGTCGAAGGTCGTGGAAGTGAATGTTGAGTTTGTTTCGACCACACTCGTCGTCACGCTTTTTAGTATTGGACTGGGCGTTTTTGTGATGACGGTTGTTTCCATTCTCAAAGGCCATCGTAATTGTCTTCAACATCAGGAATCGCAACGTAAGCAAGATGAAGGAGGGCAACTGTGATGGAGAATGCATCCACAACCTTGCTTCATCCCAATGTCGGGTGGTTGCTTCTGGTCCTGTTCGGAGCCGGATGGATTGGTCTGGGTATCTTCTGGGGACGGCGTGCCAAATCATTTGATGGGTTCATGCTTGCAGGGCGCAACGTGGGCATGGCTCTTGGTACAGCCACAGCCATGGCTACTTGGGTGACTTCCAATACGGTGATGCTTGCGCCCGTGTTTGCACTGGAGAAAGGTATATGGGGTATGATTGCCTATTCTACCGCAAGTTTCGGCTTATTGCTTTTCGCTCCTTTGAGTGCTCGTATTCGACAACTCATTCCAAAAGGATATACGAGCGGGGATTTCATACGCTTAAGATATGGAAGATTAGCATGGGTGCTGTTCTTGATCATCACCATCGTATACTCCATGGCCTGGTTAGTAAGCATGGGGACCGCGGGCGGCAAATTACTTCAAACCCTTTCCGGTATTCCATATATCAACGGAATGACCATGATTCTGTTCGTATGTGTGGTTTACACTTTGTTTGGTGGACTCTATGCCGTGATCGGGACGGATTTCATTCAGAGTGTGATCATATTGATAGGAGTGGTACTGGTTGGAAGTTTGGTATTGTTCAAGACGGGATTGACGCAGGTTTATCAATCCATCGAAATCCATCAACCTTCCTTGATCAACGCCCTGATGCCCGTGGCTCTTTTATCCCTCTTTAATAACATGTTTTTCGGGTTTGGAGAAGTGTTCCACAACAATGTCTGGTGGAGCCGAGCTTTTGCCATGAGGAAAGATGTGGCACCAAGGGCCTTTTTTGTGTCGGGACTTTTGTGGTTTCCGATTCCCATTGCTGCGGGATTCATCGCTTTGAGTGCGTCCGCCTTAGGTATCAATGTCATTGATCCCAACACCGTCGGCCCGCTCGTGGCTAGTTCAGTACTAGGGAAAACCGGTGCTATCCTTGTTTTCATTGTTGTTTTCTGTTCGCTTGCATCCAGCATCGACAGCTTGCTGGCGGCGACTTCCGACTTACTGGTTGAGGATGTTGGCAAAAAAATGTTGGGTGCCAAGGATAATGAGCAGAGTCTGCGTCGGATTTCCAAACTGACCATTTGTGCCTTGGGTTTGTTGACTTGGATTTTGTGTGCGCGTGAAATGAATCTCCTGGAGATACTCTTCCTGTCTGGTCCTCTTGTGGCGAGCGCCATCTGGCCGGTCATCGGGGGATTATACTGGAAGCGTGCCAATAGCATGGGTGCCGTGCTTGCGATGGTGATCGGCAGCATCATCGGATTGGTCGCCTATTATCAACTCGGCTGGTATACCGCTTCCTTGATTAGTGCCGCCATCTCAATGTCAATCATGTTGCTTTCGATTCTTTGGAGTCGAAACGATTTCGATTGGAAACGAATTTCTGAAACGAACGGATAAAGGAACAAGATGCATTTAGCGATACCTTCCGTCATTGTGTTTTTGATTGTCTACGGGGCGCTCATCGGCGCCGGTGTGGGCGTTATCGTGCTGCTGGCGATGCTATGGAAGGATTGGAAAAAGGGACGATTATGGTAGAAAAAAATAACCAGCATGAAGAACTGAAGCCTAATTTGATTTCTCAATACACCGAACCACCGGAAAATGTTGATACGCTGAATCCGGAACCAGGACCTTTATTAGAACAGAATCCGATTAACCTATCGGTTTTAAGAGAACTTGAAGGTCAATCCATCCTGTCGGCTCGCCAGCTTTCGAGAGAGCAGGTGATCGAATTGGGCAAACTGGCGGCCTTTCTGGAGAAAGTAGAGATTGCTGCCTGTCATCCTTTGGATGGAAAAATGGCAATCACAGCCTTTTTCGAAGCAAGTACGCGCACACGCATTTCCTTTGAAAGTGCGATGCTGCGTTTAGATGGCAAAATCATCAGTATTCCAGAAGGCAATACAACCGGAGCAAAAAAAGGTGAATCACTGGCCGATATGGCCGAAATGTTCAATGCCTATGGAGACATGGTCATCATGCGGCATACTGAAACCGATTCGACCGATAAATTGCTTGGCAATCTGAGGATCCCTTTGATCAATGCCGGAAACGGGACAGGAGAACACCCAACTCAGGCGCTTGCTGACTGGTATGCGCTTCTTAAATGGCGTCCTCACCTGGTTGAGATGAAACCTGCCAAAGGTAAGACTCTCAACCTTGGAATCCTGGGAACACCGGGAAGCATGCGAGCGGTAAAAAGCTTTCTGTTGATGTCTCTGTTATTCAAAGAGAACATTGCAAAAGTAACAGTCATTTCCGAAATGGCGGATCCTTTCGGTGCGGATGTCATTGCTGATCTCAAGAAGGCGGATATCAATTACGAGGTGACTCATGACATCCAGGAACACCTGAATCAACTTGATGTCATATACATGAACAGCATCGCTTTTCTCGGTGATAGTTATCGTAAATTGGATTCCAGATACAAACTCAGTCGGCAAAGTCCATTAAAGGAAGGTTCCGTGATCTTACATCCTTTGGCACGGGCGGATGAACTCGACACTGACTTGGATGAAACCACTCATAATCTCTATTTCGCACAGGCGCACGGAGCGGTCTTCATCCGGCAGGCGCTTTTGATTTCCGTCTTCGGGCGATTGGATCGATTGCCATCTCAAATTCCTTCAACTGAATCTTAATCGCTTATGTGTGGTATTGCGGGTCTTTTTTCAGCTCAGCCTCTGACCCAGGTTACGGAAGAACATGTTGGAAACATGTTGAAGGTCATTCGCCATCGAGGGCCTGATGGCGAACGGATACATCTCGATTTACCCAAAGGGGTGGCCATGGGGCATGCCCGACTTTCCATCAATGATCTTCAACAGGGACACCAGCCTTTGGTTTCATCAGACAAACAGCTCGTCCTGACCGTGAATGGTGAGTTCTACGATTTCAAGAAATGTCGATCCATGGCGATGGCGGAAGGATACCGGTTCCGAACTCATTCCGATAGCGAGATCGCACTCTTTCTCTACGAGAAACTGGGGCTGGATTTCACCGAGCATCTACGAGGAGAATTTGCTTTTTCCCTCTTCGATGCTGCGAGGGATCAATTTCTTTTGGTGCGGGATCGTTGGGGGATTCGCCCCCTCTTTTATACAGTCGTCAATGACGTGCTTTATTATGCCTCTGAAGTTAAGGCACTCCTAACGCATCCGGAAGTTGAAGGGCAATTGTGTCCGCAATCTGCACTAAACCAGCTCATGCAGACGATGGTGCCAGGGCGTACCGCATTCAAGGATATTTACGCCTTGCATCCCGGTAGAATGCTATTGACGACCCGTTCCAAAGGGCGTCTCGAAATTAATGAGTATACATACTGGGATGTGGACTTTCCCACGATGGAGCAAGGCCACTCTCGGGATGATCCAGGTAACTTGGTTGAACAAGTGCGTGAAAAATTGGTCGAGTCAATCGTACTTCGGCTTGAGGCTGACGTTCCTGTCGGGTGTTACCTGTCGGGAGGTATCGACAGTTGCTCCATTCTTGGCCTGGCCACCGGTGCCATGCAGAGTTCGGTCAAAGCCTTTACCATCAGTTTCGATGATGACCAGTTTGACGAATCCCATATTGCACGCGAGATGGCCGAAAGTATGCAGGCCGACCAAGAAGTGATTCATCTCAAGGCCGACGACCTCTACGGAGAAAATTTCACCGATACCGTGTGGCATGCAGAGCGAAGCTTTTATAATACCCTGGGCGTCGCAAAGAACCTGATGAGCCGTCGTGTTCATGAATGCGGATATAAAACGGTGATCACCGGCGAAGGTTCGGACGAATTGTTTGCAGGCTATCCTTCGTTTAAGCGGGACATGATTCTCCATGGGCTGGATAGCGAACCTGAGGAAGTCCGGCGGCAATATCAAACCCAGATGCAGCAATCCAATCAGTTGTTTACCGGATCCATTCTTTCAGAAAATCCTGAAACTCATCCGGCTTTTGAAACTCTTTGTGGGTTCACACCTTCATGGATACAGCCTTGGATCGCCACGTTGCGACATGCGCGTGTGTTAATGCATCCAGATATTGCAGAACTCAGGGATTACGATCCCATCCAGGCGATCGCGGACGAGATTCGTCCTGAAGCGGTCAAAGATCGGCATCCAATCGATCGCGCACAATATACCTGGAGCAAAACACAGCTTGAGGGGCAAATTTTGAGCTGGGGAGGGGACCGAGTGGACATGGCCAATTCCATGGAATCCCGACCGGCATTTTTGGATCATCACTTGGCAGAGCTTGCCTTTCGGATTCCACCGCACTACCGCATCCGAAATAATATCGAGAAGTGGGTTTTGAGAGAGGCTGTCCGTGGTGTCTTGCCTGAGGTGCTCTATCGAAGAGAAAAATTCGCCTTCATGGCCCCTCCTGCCCATACGGATGCACACAAGGCGCAAAAACTCGATGATTTACTGGGAGCTTACATGACGCGTGATCGTATCGAGGCAGCGGGGCTTTTTTGCCCGAATCAAGTGGAAGGTTTTTTGAAATCCTATCGTGAGGATAAGGCCCCAGTTTCTTTGACTCGGAAAGATACTCTCATCAACCACCTGCTTTGCCTCCAAATCATGCATGATCAATTTATTAAGGGCCATGGATTCTAAAGACTCTTCCAGCCAGGATGTTCTAGAAGGCGAGCAACTGCGTGTTGATCTGGAGCGTATCAAGCGACACATTCTGAGCTTGGGTGAAATCGGCAAAAACCCGGCGGACCATGGCTTGTATCGCATGGCCTTCACAGATGCGGATATGGAGGCCAAACGTTGGTTGTTGGATCAGATTGACGGCATTGGGCTGGAATCCGGTTCTGATGGTGCTGGAAATATTTTTGGGATTTTGATGTCGGGAAAAAAGGGGCCGAGTTTGATGATCGGCTCCCACATTGACACAGTGCCTTGTGCCGGAACCTTAGACGGCTCCTTAGGAGTGGTCGTTGGATTGGAGTGTTTGCGTGTGATGAAGCATGCAAAGGTCCCGCTCAAGCAGGATGTTGAACTCGTGGCGTTCTGCGATGAGGAGGGGCGGTTTGGTGGAATGCTTGGTTCTGAGTCCTTTTGTGGTTTAACAACGCCTCAGACCATCCAATCCGCCAGGGATACCCATGGAATTTCCCTAAAGGACGCCATGCTGAAGCAGGGAATGGACGCAATCAAAATTTTGGAGGCCAACAGAGATCCACGATCAGTAGATCGCTATTTGGAGTTACATATCGAGCAGGGACCGGTATTAGATCGGCAACAGCTCCAGGTAGGGATTGTGGATGAAATCACGGGACTCTTTCGGTGGAATATGCGTATTCAGGGTGAATCCAATCACGCTGGCACCACGCCCATGGACATGCGTTGTGATGCGTTCATGGGCCTGGCCGATTTTGCGCATGAAATCCCGCGAGTACTCGATGAAATAGGAACAGAACGTAGTCGAGCAACCATTGGAACCGCGGAAATTCTACCAGGAGCGGCCAATACCGTGCCGGGCACGGTTGAGTTTTCATTTGATGTTCGAGACACCAGTGAGGAAATACTTCATTCCCTTCAAGATGCATTTCGACGCGCTCTGTCAGTGATTTGCCGCAAGAGATCTCTTACTTTCGAGTTTGATGAAGTAAGTTTCATCCATCCAGTGAAATGTGATCCATTACTTGTTAGTAAACTTGAACATCATGCTAGTGTGCTTGGAAATGAAAGCACCAAAATGCACAGCGGTGCGGCTCACGATGCCCAAATCATGGGGCGGTTGTGGCCCGTGGGCATGATTTTTGTCCCAAGCAGGCAGGGGATGAGTCATTCTCCCGCCGAATGGACAGCCTGGTCGGACATCGAAGCGGGTGCAAACCTGATGCTCCAAACTCTGGTTGATCTGGCGCATCCAGTGTGATTTTGAAACGAACTTATGAATCATTCTCAGACCCATTCCATTGAAGATCCCTTGCGCGAAACGTATCGTGAGGGATTTGTAAACAATCCCTCTCACTACGAATTCCTATTACAAAAAGACGTGGCACTGTTGTGTATCGATATGCAATATCTGGATGCTGCTGAAGGATTCGGCGTGTTCAAAGAAGAGCCGGATGATCCTAAAAGCAAAATACCCGAAGAATCCAAACGCTACTATTTTGATACTTTGAAGACGCTTGTGATTCCCAATATGCATATCCTTCAAAACTGCTTTCGATCGCATCAGTTGGAAGTGATTCATACTCGGATCCAATCCTTGACGCGTGATGGTAGAGATCGGAGCAAGGGGCATAAACGTCTTAATTTACTGGCTGTTCCAGGTTCGGGAGAAGCTTGTTTTTTGGAGGAAGTGGCTCCTGTGGGCGATGAAATTACCATCAATAAAACGGCGAGTGGCGTCTTCTCTTCGACCAATCTCCATTACGTCTTGCGTAACATCGGAATTCAGTCTCTTTACGTTTGCGGTGTTTACACCAATGAATGTGTCGAGACCACCGTGCGAGATGCCTGTGATCTTGGTTACCTTGTGACCATGGTGGAAGACAGTTGTACCACCGTTACCGAGGAACTTCAGAATGCCAGTATTAAGACACTGAAAGATCGGTATGCAAGGATTCTCAGAACTGAACAAGTCGTCGAAGAAATCCACCAACTAGTGGGGAACAGGCATCCATAAAGTATCGATCTTGATCAAAATGGCCTACTGAGAGACATATGATTTCCAAGACGGAATGTGAAATCGTCCAAAACCTGAACAACTGTATTAATAATTAACTATCAGTAAAAGTGTAAGGGTATGGTAGTGGCGGATAGTGGGAGGATAGTGGGAGGATATGCTTGAATAGTGAATTCTGGCATGCGTAAGTAGTTGATAAATGGTGCTTAAAGGGCACGATTCGCACCCTCTCCGCCATTATCCGGCTACTATCCCATTACCATGCGCTCAGTATCCATATGAAATGTTTTTCGTTGACACACACCAATCCAAAGCTTGGGATTTGAAACGCTTTCGCATTTACATCCGCACCCTTGGCAATACGTAGTTCAACTATTTCTTTGAGGTTTTGTCCAACTGCAATATGCAAAAGAGTTCCCTTACTACTCTTTTCATTGACATTCTTTCCTTTGTTGATGAGCGCTATTGCCAGTGCAGTGTCGCTCCTTTTAATTGCGGGTCAAAGCGGAGCCATTCATTCTAATTCCCTCTGCCTGAGTCCACCTTTCTGGCCCACTTATCGTGATAGGTTTCCAAGCGGTTTTTTCTTGGTATTTACTTGTGGTTTAGGTTGCGGTTGACCGCCTCTCTGGCTGAGGGAGGGCGTAGCCCGACCGAGGCCAGAGAGGCAGTGACCTGACCCCACGGAGTGGACAATTTAAAATTAAGTTCTGCAAGGTTGTTCGTAGTATGCGTGATTCCAACTTTCTCTGCAATGGCAGATGGAAGAAGGGCGTAGCCCGAGTTGAATCTTCGATTGCAGATCGCCCCAAATTCATCGGGTGTCTCGTAACTCAATGAACTGTGCGGCCGTTGTTGATTATATTCATTTCTCCACCGATCGACGAATAACTTGGCCAATGCAAGGCTTTCAACATTGTTTTGTGTCATAAAAGCAAATGGACTACTGGCTTCTTACCGACAGCTTTCTCAGCTTTCACCAAACCAGCCTCTTCAAGCTTCGTTAGCTGTACCCGTCTGGTTTTGGGCGATAGGCCGAATCTCTCCAGTTCGGCCGACTTGAGAGGTATCTTAGACCAACCAGTCAGACCCTTGATATACATCAAATACAACGCCAGCTTTTCGGCACCCACGGTGCAGGCCTTCTGGATCCAACTCAGAGGTATAGGGCCTTTGATGAATCTGCCGTTTGGAGCCTTTTGAGGCGTATTCTTGAGGCAGCCTGGGATGAATGACTCCTCCAAACTCATAGACACCCCCTCCCATTTGGACGAGGTAGGTCGTCCAAATGGACGGGGTACCTCGTCCATTTGGGGTAACCCGGGTCTATCTTATATATATATCTAATAATATATCTCATATATATATTATGGTATATACGTAGGACCCCCAACGATCCCCATGACTTTGTTCCACATGTCGGCACCACGATCCTCGTCCATGTAACGGTCGGGATGTTTCACTACCTTCACATCGGAGTCCAAAGGGAAGCCAGGTAGCACCTTTTCACTAGCCCATCTCATCGCTTCTTGGGTCTTTTGCAGCACCTCCTCTTGCGCCTCAATCCTACCTTCCACCATCACAGCATCATGGACCGGTGCTATCACTGTGACCCCCATGTCCTGCATTCGAAGGATCGCCAGTCTAAGCATCT
>CAYSOI010000139.1:0-9345 GCA_964432425.1 uncultured Opitutales bacterium
AATTCGTACCTGGCGGACGGACTCGGGCATCCTTCGCAACACATTGGACGGGAAAGCCCTACCGGTGGGCAAACTCAAGATTTACCGCAATTGCCAATTCAAGGGCGAAGCGACCACTTTGGCGTCTCTGGATTCTGGAGCTCCCCTGCTCTCTCATGCGTTGACCTCAACCGGCAATGTCTGGTTTTGCGGGACACTTCCGCAATCGACCCACTCTTCCCTCTCGCAGGAAGGCATAGTGTTTTACATCCTCCTGCATCGGGCCATCTCCCAAGGTGCCCAACATCTGGGGAATGCCCGTATTCACAGTGCCGGAGATGCCAAGCTGGCTCTGGATCATCATTGGAAAGCGTTGGATGAATCTGCTCATCCCCTGTCCGAGCGTCATCTCCACACAGGTGTGTACCAACAGGATGAAGAATGGATTGCATTGAACCGCCCTGCGGAGGAAGATTCCCCGGAAATCCTCAGCAATGACATGCTGGCGACCTTGTTGGAAGGCCTGCCTTACCAAGTGGTGGAAGATGAAGCGGGAAGTGACCAATCCATCACCTCCGAAATCTGGCGGCTTTTTGTTTACATGATGGCGGCTGCCGCTCTATTGGAAGCCCTGCTCTGCATTCCCAAGCTCAAGAAACCTGTCACCGAAACGGCAGCATTCCCGGCATCATGAATTTGGAATCACTCAGATTTGTCACAACGTCAGGTACAATCGCCGTATCCAGTGTATTGGTAATCGTAGGAATCGTCCTTGCCATCTGGGGTTGGCAGCGGGCCAGGGAAACCAAATCCATCACTTGGCTGGAGGTACTGCGAGTCCTGATTCTGCTCCTGATTGCCGTAACCCTCAACCAGCCGGAATGGGTGGAAACCTTTCTTCCGAAACATCAACCCGTGGTGGCAGTGCTTTGGGATGAATCCAATAGCATGACCACCAACGACATGCCGATGGAAGATGGCACCCAGCAATCCCGTGCAGATTTCCTCAAGGAATTGATGGCGAAGACGGACTGGTCTCCATTAAATGAAAACACGGAACTGCACGTCCAATCCTTTTCCTCCAATCTCGCCAAACCGGAAGAAGGCACCGATTTGCACCAGGCCATTGAACGAGCTCTGAATGATCATCCCAATCTTCGCAGCCTGATTCTTCTCTCGGATGGAGATTGGAACAGTGGTGAGCCACCCAGTCGGGCAGCAGGTCAACTTCGTACCCGCCGCGTCCCTACCTACGTGCTTCCAATAGGCAGCCAGACTCCCCTGCCCGACCTCCAGATCACCAGTTTTGATGCCCCAACCTTCGGGGTGGCGGGCAAACCGGTTCGCATTCCCTTTTCCATCGACAGCACATTGCCTCAGGATTTGGACACCACCCTACTGCTCAAAGCGGGGGAAGAAGAGTTCAAGATTCCTGTACGGATACCGGCCATGGGACGTCTCCAAACCGCGTTTACCTGGCGTCCCCAAGAACTGGGAAAAACACCTTTGCACCTGGATGTGCCGCTCCATTCCTCTGAAGTTGACAACCGCAACAACAAAGTCAGTGGCAGCATCACCGTTCGCAAGGAACAACTCAAAGTCCTTCTGATTGAATCGTGGCCACGCTGGGAATACCGCTACCTTCGCAATGCATTGGAGAGAGATCCTGGGGTAGAGGTAAATTGCCTGCTCTTTCACCCGGACCTGAAGAATTTGGGAGGGGGTCGCGGGTATTTGAAATCCTTTCCGAATGATGCCGAATTGTTGCAGTACGATGTCGTCTTTCTTGGAGATGTGGGGACAGCTTCCGGTCAATTGTCTGCCGAACAGTGTGCCCGCATCAAACGGTTGGTCCGGGATCAGGCCACAGGACTCGTCTTTCTTCCCGGCATGCGGGGCCATCACCGGGATCTGATGACGACAGAATTGGAAGAGCTGTATCCCGTCCAACTCGATCCGAATAATCCCTACGGCATAGGTTCTGAAATCCCCGGTCGAATTTCCCTGACTGAGGCGGGACACAAAAGTTTACTGACCAAATTGGAAGATGACCCGGATGACAATCTGCACACCTGGCGGGAGCTTCCCGGATTCCAGTGGCATGCTCCCGTGCTGCGGGCCAAATATGGCACGGAAGTTCTGGCCCGGCATGAAAGTAGCCAGACTGTGCATGGCCGTATCCCGATCCTGGTGACCCGAACTTTTGGCACTGGCAAGATACTCTTCCTCGGGACAGATGGAGCCTGGCGTTGGCGGGAAGGTGTGGAAGACCGCTACCATTATCGATTCTGGGGGCAGGTGGCCCGCTGGATGGCCTACCAACGGAACATGTCTGAAGGCAAAAACATCCGGCTGTTCTACACACCCGATACTCCCAACGCAGGAGACACCATTTCACTTCACGCCAACATTGCCTCGGAGTTTGGGGAACCCATTCAGGGTGGCATCGCTACTGTCCAGATCTCCTCCCCGTCAGGCAAAACGGAAACCCTCCGGCTTCTTCCGGCAGACAAAGAATCCTGGGGGCTGTTTTCCGGGAATTTCACTCCGACCGAAGCTGGCGAATACCAATGCCTGCTCTCTTCGGATTCCACTCCTCAAACCCAGAACCTCAGCATCGAAATCCGGGCGACCAACTTGGAAAAGGTCGGTCAGCCATCCCGACCGGAAACTCTGGAGGAAATCGCCCAGATCTCCCACGGCAAAATCATCAAACCCGGCCAACTGCAGGAAGCCATTGCCGAAATTCACAAACTTCCCGAGCCTCCACCGATTGAAAAACGCCACCGCATCTGGTGTCATCCGGTTTGGGGTGCTATTCTTTTAACACTTTGCGGTATTTTCTGGACGGGACGCAAACTCGCTGGACAATTCTGAACGCCATTTCATTTCAACCCTCATTGCCATGAACTCTGAAATCCCACTTCCCCAACACTTGCAGGAGAATCTCCGAAACTTCAGGGCGAAAGTACGAACGGTCAAATTGGTGGAAGGAATTCTGGCATCGGTCTTCGGGCTGCTTTTTTCGTATTGTGTATTGTTTGGAGTGGATCGACTGATGGACACACCTGGCCATATCCGGTTGATCATCCTGCTGCTCGGAGTGGTGGGATTTGCAATTTATCTGCCCAATCAAATTCACCAATGGTTCTGGCGGTTGCGTCAACTCACCCGTGTGGCCAAGGTTATCCGGAAAAGCATGCCGCGTTTTGGCGACCAACTGCTGGGGATCATTGAGCTGGCTCAGGGCGATCATCGTTTTGCCAGTGAAACCTTGATTGACGCCGCACTCAAGCAAGTCGATGAAGAAACCCAACACCGGGATCTCTCGCCAGCAGTGCCAGGAACACGGAGTAAACTCTGGGTCACCCTGTCACTTCCGTTCGTCGCGGCCACCGTGGCTCTGGCCACTCTGGCTCCGGAAGCAGCTTGGAATGCACTCCTGCGCTGGAGTCAACCTCTCGGCGATACGCCCCGCTACACATTCGCCCAAATCCAGCCATTGCCGGAGAAGAAGGTTGTGGCTTTTGCCGAACCCTTCACGGTCGAGGTGGCCCTGAATCCTCTTTCCCGCCACAAACCAACCTCGGCGGAAGCACAGTATGCCGATCAAAGGCCGCTGACTGTAGAAGTGAAGGACAACAAGTTTGTCTTCGAAGTACCGGCTCAACGAAATGCGGCGGACTTGGTCATCACGGTTGGGGATGATCAGGCAGCGATTGCGATTGAGCCGACCATTCGCCCTGAGATCACCAGCTTGCAGGCAAAAGTGAAACTGCCGGAGTACCTGCAGTATGAAAATCAGCAAACGCATGAAGCCCGTTCCGGTTCCCTCTCTTTGCTCAAAGGTAGCCAATACCAACTTGTGGCCCAACTTTCCCGTTCTCCCAAGGTCGCATCCATCAATGAGCAAGCGGCAACGATCGAGGAAAATACGTTTGTTTCGAGTTGGGTTACTCCAGAGGGAAATTCGCAACTGACTCTCGACTGGAAAGATCAATACGGCCTGGCACCGAAGGAACCTTTTCAACTCACCCTCAACCTGACCGATGATGAGGCGCCCTCCATTCTGATCCGGGATGTCAAACGTGAGCAGTTTCTTCTGACGACAGAAACTCTTCCTCTAAATCTCTCCGCTTCCGATGATTATGGCATTCAGAAAGTTGGTCTCGAATGGGCTGGAGTGCATGACCCATTGGAAAACCCAGAGCCGCACAAAGGGGAAAAGTTGGCGAAGATGGGGGATCCTCAGGCACGCACTCTGGATGTGCGGACGACTTTCAATCCCAACAACCTGAACATTTCACCGCAAACCGTTCGCCTGCGCGCCTACGTTGAGGATTATGTGACATTTCCACGCAGAATCTATTCCCCTCCCATTGTTCTGCACATCCTCAACCCGGAACAACATGCCTTGCGGATCACTGAACTCTACAGCAAGTGGCAACGCAATGCTCTGGAAATCTACGAACGTGAGCGACAGTTGAACGACCGCAATAAAGCGTTGAGAGCCATGAATGAAGAACAATTGGCCAATCCCGACACACAACGCAACATTGCCGACCAAGCCCGTGCGGAAGAACAGAATGCCCGTCGTCTTAAGGAACATACTGAGTCCGGTGAAGAGTTACTCCAGCAAGCGACCCGGAACCCTAACTTCGAAGGCGATCAATTGGAACAATGGGCGGAAACGTTGCAAACTCTGGGAGATATCGCCGAGAACCGGATGCCTTCGGTGGCGGATCTTCTGCAAAAGGCTTCGGATGAGGCGGGGAAGAGCAAACCCGGCGAAGGCAGTGAACCTGGGAAACAAAGCAAACCGAGCGAAGCTGGTGAGGCGGAGGAGAGCTCAAAGGAACAGGCTCCGATTGCAATCAATGATAACTCCAATCAATCCGGTAAGCCCAAAGCTGAAGAGTCTGAGAACAAACCCTTCCCCTCCATCAAAGACATCGAGTCGTCTTTGGCGGACAACGAAACTCCTGAAACCTCTCAGCAAAATGCTGGCAAAAGTCCTCCGCGTCTGACTTTGCCAACAACGACGATTGCAGGCAATTCTGATCAGGAGGAAGAACCACAACAAGAACCCGAAGGATCTCCAAATGAGGCATTGAATGAAGCCAATGAAGAGCAGGAGGAACTATTGAAGGAATTCGCGAAGGTTACGGACAAACTGAATAACATTCTTCGCGATCTCGAAGGCAGTACATTTGTCAAACGCCTCAAGGCTGCCTCCAGAGAGCAACTTCGTATTGCTACGCAACTCAACAACCAGGCAGTGGATGCCTTTGGTATTGAGGAGCCCAAACGTCCCGATGATGTAGCCGAAGTCTCCATGGCTCTGGCTGGCAAACAGGAATCTCAAGGCCGGGTTCTGAAAACCTTTCTGGAAGATCTGGATGCCTATGCGGCAAGAGTGGGTGAACCTCTCTACGAGAACATTCTCGATCAAATGCAGGACCACACCATTCAACCCCAACTCAACAAAATCGCGGTAATCCTGAAGAATGACAATCAATCCGGGAATTCGATCTCGGCTTCGGAATACTGGGCGGATCAATTTGACATCTGGGCCGACCAACTGGTGAAGGCCAATGATGCGGCCTGCAAAGCCAAGCCCGGTAAAAAGAACTCCGCCAGCCTTCCGCCCGAATTGATTCTGGCCGTGATGAGAGTGCTGCGGGAAGAAGTGGACCTGCGGGAAGATACCCGTGCCGTGGAACAAACCCGTGAGGCACTGGAGCCTGAGCAATTTGCGGAACAAGTCCTCCCCCTTCAGGAAAAACAATATGAACTGGCCGCCCGGACCAAGGGTGTGGTGGAAGCCATTCTCAAACTCCCGGATGCCCGACGGCAGTTCAAAAACGAACTGGGGCTGCTACATAAGGTTTCCCAAGTCATGTTTGAAGCGGTAGATATTTTGGGAGAACCGGAAACCGGCCCGAGGGCCATTGGTGCAGAAACCGAAGCGATTGAGCTCTTGCTTCAAGCCAAAAGGGCCTGTGGTAAAGGCGGTGGTGGAGGAGGTGGCTCTTCTCCTGGCGGAGGAGGTACCGGCACGACCAACAATTCCGCCCTTGCTATGCTTGGCGAAGGCAAAGAAAGCAAAGCCAAGATCCAAAAACGAAAAGTCGGCCAGGCAACAGGTTCTGCAGGAGCCGTATTGCCCGCAGAATTCAAGACCGGGTTGGATGCCTATTTCCATGCCCTTGAAAACCTTTGATCACCATTTCCATGAAAACTCCAGTCAGGTTACTCCTTTTATCCATCTTATTGATTCCCCCAGGCTTTCAGGCCAAAGAAAAGCCCTCCGCTGAAGAACGTAAACGTGAACGTACCGAGCGAATGCACAAAGCTTGGCTCAAGCAGATCGAGGACCGGGTAAATCGCCAAAAAACCAACAACCAGTCCAAGATGAAGCTGCGGATGGAGTTTCTTCAGAGAGCCGTGGATCTGGATGAGAAGCAGATGGAGCACCTGAGTATGGCCGCCAAAGGAGCGGTGGAGAGAGCCTCTCAATCCTGGTTGGAATACAAAGAGAAGGAATGGAAGGCAGAGCAGCAAAACCGGTACATTCGTGATCAGATGGACAAAAACAAGGTCGATCCGATTCACCGTGAAATTTGGACGGTAGCTCTGGAGAAAACCCTGACTTCCAAACAAAAGCGAAAGTACCAGATGGAGATGGGCATCCGGGCGACCTATCTGGGCAATGCTCTCTTGAGAATCCAGATGAGTATGTTTGACCAACGGGCTCTGTTGACCCGAAAACAACGCGATACCCTGATCACCAAACTAGAGACGTCTCTTACAATTCCCCTAAAAGATGTCACCCCACAGATGGTCAGTAATGCCGTGCAAAAAGCTTACATGCGGCTCAAACCCGAAGAACAACAGGAGATCCTGACCAAAGAACAACAGGCACTCTGGTTACAATTTATTTCACGAATCGAGGACATGACGGAAAGCATGGACTTCCTTGAAGAGGGCCTGTTTGAGATGCATGGACATCGTCATTGGTAAATCATGAAAAAGGTTTTCAGCGAGATCCCTTCTTTGCCTCTTCCGACGGGCCGTATTGGAAGCATCTGTAGAGGCATACTATTTGCCTTTGGCTGGGCAGTGTTGTGCCTCTCATCGGCATCGGCTCAGGAAGTCTCGGAACTTCGGTTTGGCGGAAAGGTGCCTCCGGAAGTAAACCGGATCTATGAACGGGGGTTGAATTACCTTGTGCAATCCCAATCCAGCAGTGGCGGCTGGGGAAAGAGTCATTATCGCAATGGGGTGACGGCGTTGGGAGTGATGGCCATCCTTTCTTCAGGGGAAGACCCGAATTTTGGTCGCTACAGCACGACCTTGCACCGGGCATTGCGACAATTGATCAAGACGCAAAACAGCAAAACCGGATACTTTGAAAGCAGCATGTATGATCATGGGTTTTGCATGTTGGCATTATCTGAAGCTTATGGGGCTGTAGATGACCGGGTATTGTGGCAGAAAGCAACTGCCGGGAAGGAAGAGGAATCTTCCACGAATGCTCCCCGAACCATTGGGAAGGCCCTCGAGTTGGCGGTCAAATGCGCCCTGACCTCTCAAAATCAAAATCCACATGGAGCCTGGCGGTATAGTCCGAGTGCGACGGATGCGGACACTTCGGTGGCTGGAGCGGTGTTGGTGGGATTATTGGCGGCACGAAATGCGGGGATTGAGATTCCAGATGAGAACATTGAAGACGCCCTTGAATATTTTGCAGTCATGACGAGCCCAGAGGGTTCGGTCGGCTACTCCGGCTTGGGTTCATGGGGACAATCTCTGGCACGTTCCTCCATCGCCAACCTGGTATTTTCCATCGGCAAGCAAAAGGATTGGGAAGAGCACAAGCTCACCTTGGGACACATCAAAAAGAACATCAATTCCAAGACCTCCAGCCATTGGTCCCAGGAGTATTCCAATTACTACCTTGCTCAGGCTTTGTTTCAGTCCGACTTTGAGGCCTGGCAGGAATGGAACTCCGAGATGATTGATCATCTGAGCAAAAACCAAAAAGACAACGGTAGCTTCGACTTCGGTTCGCATGGAGTGGCCTACAGCACCTCCATGTCTCTCCTTGCCCTGGCTCTGAACTACCGTTTCCTGCCGATCTATGAACGCTAAACCCTGGATCGTTCTTTCTCTCCTGTTGGCAGGGCTGCAATGTGCTGCGGAAACCCCCGTCATTTATCTCAAGAATGGAGATTCCGCACCGGGTTCCATTGAAAATACCGTACCCTCGGGAAACTTGCTTTGGAATGCGCCTTTTTTTGCCACCCCCCTGGAATTTGCTCCCTCGGAGATCAAAGAAATTACATTGCCCAAAAGGCAAGCCCGCTTCCCATCCGGAACGAACAACTATTCTGTAACCACACGTACCGGGAACCAACTGCATGGGGTACTGAAGTCAATTACGCCTGATCATATCCAAATCTCTTCTCTGAGACACGGAGAGCTTACATTGCTGCGGAAGGAAGTAGCCAGCATGCAGAACCTTGACGAATATTGGCAATATTCAGTCACCCGAAAAGGCAACTGGACCCGCTCCCACTGGTATGAAGACAAGAGCAATCAACTCTCAACCCGGCTGAGAAATACCAGTATCTCAGGGACCATGGTTCTTCTGGAACCCTATCATGTGCACTTGAAGCTTTCCTGGGAGAAGACCCCGAGTTTCCATCTTGGACTCAAACAGGAAGGAGGGGCGATCAAGCCGGGCATCGGCATCAGTTTGGAAACCTGGGAGGAGGACTTGGTCTTATTGCTCAACAATGATTTCCTCCCCATTCGTAAATTCCCCAAGGACCAGGCGGGAAATTTTGAGTGTCATCTTTATGTCGATGCATCCAAAGCTGCCGTCCACTTGTTTGATAATAACTTCAAGCATTTGGGGACGCTGAATGCCAAGCCCGGTTCCGGCATGGAAAAAGTCAACTTCCGTCTTCAAAACCGTGGCGAAGACCTGAATCTGGATTCGTTGGACGTCACCTCATGGAACAATCAGCTCCCCTCTCCGACCAATATCCACAAATCCGTCCGAACCATGGATGGCAGAACTCTTGGTGGCTATCTGCATAGTTTTTCGGCCAAAGACAAAACACTTTTCATCACTGGCTTTCCGATCATTGAGGATGCATCCTTTGAATCCTTCTCCTTTCAGCCCGCTGAACCTGACTATGAACCTCCAATTGGCACGGTGAACCTACAGTTCGATGACATGACCGAACTGACCGGTGTGCTCAAGGAATTGGACAGATCCTCGGTTAAAATTCAAATTCCCGCCTCCAAGGAACCGGTCTACTGTAAAGTGGATGGCTTGTACTCCATCACTTGGAA
>CAYSOI010000140.1:0-9303 GCA_964432425.1 uncultured Opitutales bacterium
AGAATTTCATCATAAGTTCCTCGTGCTTTGTCTATCCACCGATGCAGTACAGGTGTTGGTCTCCGCGGATGAAGAGTTGGCCGTTGTAGATGGCGGGGGAGGCGTTGGTTTCTTCGGGGATTTTGTTTTGGGCGATGACGTTGAAGGTTTTGCCGGGTTTGATGACAGTCATGTCGCCTTTGTCGGAGAGGAAGTAGGCGAGGCCATTGGCGGAAAGGAGGGAGGCGCTGTGGCGACCGGGAAGGCGTTCCATCCAGTGCCTTTGGCCGGATTTGGCGTCGAAGCAACTGGCCACTCCGTTGTCGGCGACGACCAGAAAGTAGGGGCCAATGGAGATGGGTGAGGGGACGTAGGAGCAGCCTTTGGTGGTGGACCATTTGACGTGAGTCTTGGTCACATTGCCGGAGCCGGTTGGGTCAATGGCCTGCATGAAGCGTTTTGGGAAACCGCAGGTCATGAAGAGGTACTCACCGTTGTAGACAATGGAGGCGACGTATTGTTCGGTGGGGCCATCAATGATCCAATGTTGCTTGCCGGTGTCTGGGTCGTAGCTGGCGACACAGAGGCTGCCGGAGAGGATCATTTGGTTGCGGCCTTTGATATTGCGGATGATGGGGGTGCAATAGCTGCGGGTCTTGTTGGGGCGTTCCGTTTTCCAGAGTTCTTTGCCGGTTTTGCGTTCCAGGGCGACGATGTAGGCGTCGCCATCATGGTCACCGTTAATGATGACTTTGTCTTTCCAGAGAATGGGGCTGGAGCAGTAACCGTGCTTACTGGAGAACGGTCCGGGACGCACTTTCCAGAGTTCCTTGCCGTTCATGTCGCAGGCAGAGACAAACATGTTGTCACCGTCCAGAAAGCTGAGATAAATGCTTTCGCCATCCGTCACGGGAGTACTGGATGCCCTGGAGTTGAGGCGGTGTACTTTTTCCATTGGGCTTTTGAGTACGTTTTTCTGCCATTGCACTTTACCGGATTTGCGATCCAGGCAGAGAAGTGTGCGTTGGTCCGAATCTTCCAGTGCGGTGACCAGATAAACTTTGTCCTGCCAGATGATGGGAGAGGAATGCCCCTTGCCGGGGATGGCTGTTTTCCAGACCAGGTTCTTATCCAGTGTCCATTGCACAGGGACCTTGGCATCCAAGGACGAACCATCCCCACGTGGACCTCTCCAGCCGGGCCAGTTTTCGATGTTGGCCGTTAGAGTTTGCAGGAAAATTGCGGAGAGCAGGAGGAGAGAAGCTTTATTCATTTTTTGGATTTTTTCTTGGTATTGCTGAACAGGTGGGCCTTGGATTGCAGGGATTTCCTGAGTTTGAGAAGTTGAGCGTGAGTTGGGTCACTTTTGGCAAGATTGGTGAACTGATTGGGATCTTGCGTCATATCATATAGTTCTTCTTCGCCATTTTTGTAGCGGGCATAATGCCAACCGGGGACACGAAGGGAGGTTCCGCTGCCGGTAAAGGAGAGGGCTCCGTCTTTGATTTGGGTTTTCTCAGCAGGGTTTTCCAACAGAGGGATCAGAGAGCTTCCCTGTACATGATCGGGAATGGAGAGCCCGGCAGATTCAGCCAAGGTGGGGAAAATATCTACCAGTTCAACGATTTGGCTGGAGGTAGCGGACTTGGGCATGCCGGGCACGGAGATGATCAGGGGCACCCGGAGAACTTCTTCGTGCAAGTTGCCCTTTTGCCACAAGTGGTGTTCGCCGAGATGGTAGCCATGGTCGCTGGTGAAGACAATGGCAGTGGAGTCCCGCAGGCCCAACTTTTCCAATTCGTCCAGTATTCGCCCGACCTGTACATCCATAAACTCGACTGATGCGTAGTAGCCCGCCCACATGCGTTTTTGATTATCCGGATACTTCCCGATGGGATTGGTCTTACTGTTGCTGCCAGCGATCCCACCTTTGGGGATGTCGTCCCAATCCCCATCCGGTACTTCAGGCAAGGGGATCTTGGCCAAGGGGTAATTCTTAAACATAGGAGCGGGAGCCACCATCGGATAATGAGGTCGAACAAAGCCTGCTGCGAGGAAGAAGGGTTTGCTCTGTGCTTTGTATTTTCCAAGGAGTTCTATGCAGGTGGACGCGGTTTTGTAATCGGGTTGGTCCGCTCCGGTATGATCATCGGATTCAACGGTCACAAAGGGTCGCTGGGACATCTTGGTCGATTGGCGGTTCAAAGCGGACCGAGTGAAATGATTGAGGCTCAGGCAGGCATAGGCTCCGGGAGTGTGAGCTTCCAGGCCCTGCGAATTGTAGCGTTCCGTCCAGGAGGCGGGGTGGTCAATGCCATTGGTCCCGGCAATGATGTCACCAGGAACCCGCATGTGGTAGATCTTCCCAACTCTTGCGGTGTGCCAACCATTGTTCTTGAAATGTTCCGCCATGCTGGGGCCTTTCTGGCCTTTGTATCGACTGAACATGAAGGACTGCCGGGAGGGGCCACAAACCGTTCCCTGGCAATAGGCTCGGGAAAAAAGCACACCTTCTTTGGCCAGCTTATCAATATTGGGAGTCTTGCAAAATGGATCGTCGTAGCACCCCAAGACACTGGCCTTCAGGTCGTCCGAAACCAGGAAGAGCACATTTTTTACCGGAGCAGCAAAAAGAGAGTTCAGGCCAATCCACAACAAGCTGGCAATCAACAAGAAGGACTTTGTCATAATCGGCAGAGTGAAGAGATCCGTTGTGCGAATCAACTCTTCATATCCAAACCCGCTGAACACCCATCTGCCCTCGATTTCTGGAATGTCTTAAAATCCTCGATTTGTTTAATGAATAGGATTGCGGGATAGGCTCCTATTCCTCATACACCAACCACCATTGGGGAATCTGCCCATTGGTACTGATTAACCCAGAAATTGAATTATACTATGAAAAAACTCCTGACTCTCCTCGTCGCTTCTCTCTTTGCCGTTTCTGCATTTGCAGGTGAATACCCAGACATCAGCATCAAAGATCTCGATGCCGCAATCAAAGATGGCAAGGTCGTAGTGATTGACGTAAATGGAAGCAAGTCCTTCGACAAAAGAGGCCGCATTCCAGGTGCCATTGACTTCCAGAAAGACGGCAAAAAGCTCGCCGCCAAGTTGCCTTCCGACAAAAACACCCTCGTTGTTGCGTACTGTGGCGGGCCTCGCTGCAAGGCTTACAAACGTGGTGCTTCCGCTGCCGAGAAACTCGGATACAAAAACGTAAAGCACCTTTCTGCTGGCATTTCCGGTTGGGTAAAAGCTGGCATGAAAGTCGAGAAGTAAGCTTCTCCGGAAATTCAAATTTTCCCAAAAGGCGTTCGGGTCATCCCGGACGCCTTTTTTTATGATCGGTCCGATCGGTCTGATCTGACTGATCATTCTACCAGCCTGACGGCAGATCTGCTAACGTCTCCTTCAGGATGTAGTAGATTGCTTTCCGTTCCTCCAAAGGAAGGTAATGATAGGCTGGATCTTTCACCAGGGCGTGTCGCAAGCGCTCATACACTTTGGTCTTCAGCGGCTTGGGCAATCCCTGGAACGCTGCCGAGTAAATCATGTAGCTACAGCGATACTGGAAGAGGCGGTCCTTCAGGTTAAAGTCCCGAAGGGATTTGCCAGATTTTGCCATCTTGGCTTTGCTCAGGAAATGAGTTTTCAAGTGTCGATCACCTGCAATGCCTGCGGGTAATTTGGCTTCATCGGCAAACAGGAGATACTTTACCAGCTTCTCCGCTTCCCAATCCAGATAGGCGTGGATCTCCGTTGCAGGGATCTCTTTTACTTTCGCATCCATGACATCGCGGGTTCGGTAAGTCGCAGCCATGAAGGTATTCACAAACCCAGCCTGATGTTCGTGCAGAATATGGGCCAGCAAATCACTGGTCTGTACAAGATACCGACTGGCTTGGAAGTTCTCCCCAAACTGGTTACTAATTGGTACGATCTCCCCGTCAGACAGAGTTCCGGTCATGTTGCCCCAGTGTTTACCGAAACCCTGCTCACCGGTTACAATCCAGCCGCCAAATCGATTATGATAGGGGACATGATGCCCAATTTCACCATCCCGAAATTCATCCAGACTCCCGCCTCCTGGCCCCGGCACCACAGAAGAAATCAACAATCCCGGAACGGACCCAATGTCGTTGGCCGCATGACACCGCATGCAAACCCGCTCCGCACGTTTGATCACAGGTTTCTCGTTCAGCCTTCTTGGAATGTCGAAAATGTAGGTCATCGCCCCCCATTCCGGATCAATCCCGATCACTTCGATTTGCCCTCCGGGAACCCAGCCCAAGTAGACATTCTCATTGAAGTAGACCGCCCTTGGATTGCGGGGGGAAATGCGGCTCAATTGCAGGCTGGTTGTCGAAAAGACCAGAGTTTGGGAGGACTCGGAAATGTTTAACGCCTTGAGCAAACTGGCGACAAAGTTCTTCTCTGAGGAGTTGTCCAATGAGATTTCCCCAGAGACCAAAGCTTCCCGAACTTTGCTGAAATCATCCTGTGGGACTCTGGCATTGTACGCATCTCTGGCCCTTCGGAACGCAGGGAAGTAAGCATCTTCAAACATTTTATCCGCAGCCATCCCGTCCAAAAGCAGACCGAGAAAAAGAAAGGAGAAACAGAACAATCGGGTCATCTTGTATTCCAAATGGATTTTCTCAGCCAAATCGAGAGAGAATTCTTACTTTTGTCCCAAAGGGGCTTAACAGGACAGCCTGGGGTTTCTGACCCCAGGTTGGATGTAGATCATACTTATCAGCCCTGAAGGGGCGTAACATCAAAACATATACATCTCCTTTGTTACGCCCCTTTAGGGCTAGTTATTGTCCATGCCCTACCCACGGTTTCACCATGGGCTTTCCTATTACGCCCCTTTGGGGCTGAATGAAGAATCTTTCTGAAAACAAAACTTGAGATACCTCCTCAGGTTGATTCTTTTGGCTGCTCCTATTCAGGAAATACCAAAAGTTCTTTGTTTTTTAATCCATAACACCAACACAAACGATATGACCAAGACCACCAATCGCCGTAAATTCCTCAAAGGCGCTGCTGCTGGAGCGGCCCCTTTCATTCTCCCTTCTCACATCTGGTCTGCGAAGACCAAACCCAACGACCGAATCACTATGGGTTTCATTGGAATGGGAAGACAGAGCGGCGGATTGCTTGGGAATTTCCTTGGGCAGGACACACAAGTACTGGCCGTATGCGACGTTGACAAAACCCGTCGGGATGATGCCAAGAACAAAGTCGACAATCGTTACAAAAACAAAGACTGCAAAGCTTTCAACGACTACGAGGAAATCGTAAACAACAAGGACATTGATGCCGTCTGTATCGCTACGCCAGACCACTGGCACGCCATTCCCACTTTGGCCGCTCTCAAAAATGGCCAGGACGTTTACTGCGAAAAGCCTTTGACTCACAACATCCACGAAGCCAAGGAAGTCATTGCTTATGTGGACAAATACGACCGTGTCCTCCAGACCGGATCCATGCAGCGTTCCAGCGGAGAGTTCCGTACCGCTGCCGACTTGGTTCGTAATGGTGTCATCGGCAACATCAAGAGCGTCGAGTGTTCCTTCGGCGATCCTGGCCGCCCTTGCGACCTCAAGGAGGAAGAAATGGAGCCCGGTCTCGACTGGAACAAGTGGTGCGGACCTGGACCTCTGCGTGGCTACAGCTCAGTTCTTGCTCCTCGTGGCCTGCATCGCCATTTCCCCGCCTGGCGTCATTATAAAGAGTACGGCGGTGGCATGGTCTGTGACTGGGGTGCTCACCATCTCGACATTGCTCATTGGGGGCTTGGTCGTGACGGAAGCGGACCTGTCAAAATTCACAAGACCGATGACAAAAACAACAAACGCGGCTGCATACTCGAATACGATGATGGCATCACCGTGAAACACGTAAACGGATACGGCGTTCATTTCCACGGCTGCAGCGGCGAAGTGAAAGTCAACCGCGGTCGTTTCGAGCTGATTATCGACGGCGAAGTCTTCTCCAGTCATTCCCGTAAAGACACCGACAAAGATGGCTCCGTGACTGCGGCGTATGTCCGTGCAGAACGTGAATTCCTCAAGGAAACCTCAGAACGTGTTTACAAAAGCACCAACCACATTCGCGACTTCCTGGGTGCAGTCCGTTCCCGCAAGAAACCCATCACCAACGAAATTGTTGGCGGCGGTACAGCGATTGCCTGCCACCTCATGAACATTTCCTACTACAACAAGACCTCCTTCGACTGGGATCCAAAGAAGAACGACTTCGCCAATGGAACCGGTAATGCCGCCTGGCTGACCCGTGACTATCGTAGTCCATATTCGGTTTAATTACAGACACTCTCTACAAATCCCCGTCTGGCAGAAGTCAGGCGGGGATTTCTTTCCCCCAAAACCTTCAAGACCATGACACGTTTCCTTCTCGGTTGCTCACTCCTTGCTCTTTCCGTCCTGCAAGGTGCGGACAAACGCCCCAACATCGTCCTCATCATGGCGGATGACCTGGGCTTTGCAGACCTCGGTTGCTACGGTTCCGAGATTGAAACCCCTGAGCTGGACAAACTTGCGACCAACGGCCTGCGTTTTACCCAATTTTACAACACCTCCAAGTGCCATTCCTCCAGAGTTTCCCTGCTCACTGGCCTCTATTGCGACCAGGCGGGCAGCAACAAACTTTCCCGTGGAGCAACCATTGCGGAAGTGTTGGGCAAAGCAGGGTACTTCACCGCCATGTCGGGCAAATGGCATTTGAGCAAAGAACCTACAGATTTTGGCTTTCAGCGTTATTGGGGACACCTTTCCGGTGCCACCAATTTTTTCACCGGGGATGACACGTTTCGCCTGAACGGAGAAAAATGGCACGTACCCAAAACCTTAAATGGGCGGCCTTTCTACACCACCCATGCCATCACCGACTTCGCACTCGATTTCCTCGAAGAAGCCACCACCAAACAAGCTGAAAAGCCTTTCCTTCTCTATGTTGCCTACAACGCTCCCCACTACCCACTGCATGCTCCCGCAGCTGACGTGGAAAAGTACAATGGGCGTTACGATAAAGGTTGGGATGAAATCCGCAAAAGCCGTTACAAAAAGCAACGGGAATCTGGACTTCTGCTAGAGAATGCCAAGCTCTCACCACGAGCTCCACATGTACCTGCATGGAAATCCTTGCCCGATTCAGAAAAAGAATGGGAAGCCGACCGTATGGAAGCCTTCGCCGCCATGATCGATGTGATGGATCGCAATATCGGCCGCATCACCCACTATCTGAAAGAAAAAGGGGAACTGGACAACACACTGTTCCTGTTTTGTGCCGACAATGGAGGATGCCCCTTCGAAAGAACCCGTGGCCGTTATCTGAAACCATGGGATGCGGAATCCTACTGGACTTACGACGCCAGTTGGGCACAAGCCAGCAACACCCCCTTCCGACTCTACAAACAGAACCAACACGAAGGCGGCATTTCCTCACCATTGGTTGTTCACTGGCCCAAAGGCCTGAAAACTTGTTCCGGCTCCATCACCCGCCAGCCTGGACACCTCATCGACCTCATGGCCACCTTCCTGGATGTCGGCCAAGCCAAGTACCCGAAACAAGTTGTCGAAAGGAAGGTCGACCCTCTGCAAGGCAAGTCCCTGCTCCCCATCTTCCAAAACAAGGAAAGGGAACCTCATGAGAAACTCTACTTCCACTTCGGAACCGACCGTGCCCTCCGCCAGGGCCCATGGAAACTCGTCTCCGCCAAACGTGGAAAATGGGAACTCTACAACTTGGAGGAAGATCGCTCCGAATTGAATGATATTGCCGATAAGCATCCGGAAAAAGTCGCCTCCATGTCCAAGGAATGGTTTCGCATTGCCAAGGATGTTGACCGCCTCAAAGGCAAAGCTCTGGCCCCGGCAAAATCCGAAATCACCAAACTGAACTTCCGCAAAGATACCTCTTCACAAAACAAGAAAACTAAAGGCCCCCAAGGACAAAAGTGACCTAAGCCAATGTCCCTTCACCCATGAAAACTCTATTCCTCCTCCTATTCACGGCGACTCTTCTCATCGCCAAACCGTGCCCCAAAATTCTCTTTGATGGCACCGACCTCAACGCCTTCAATCTGGCTCCCGGAGCCTGGGAAATCGAAAAAGATGGCTCCATGGTTTGCCGTATGCAAAAGACCGTCGATTCCAATGGAGTGGAACACATCCGCGGTAAAGGCTACATCTGGACGAAGGAAGCTTACGGCGACTTCGAACTCTCCCTTCTTTACAAAATCACTCCCGGTGCCAATTCCGGCGTATTCTACAGAGCGGACCCCAAGAACGCCGTGCAAAACGGGTTCGAAATCCAAATCATGGACAACAAGGGCTTCCAGAAAAACAAGAAGCGGGAACTGCCGCCACGCAAACTCAATGGCTCCTTCTACGACGCCAAGGCCGCCCCCAAAGACTTCTCCAGACCCGTTGGGCTCTGGAATACCTTTCATCTCAAATGCAAAGGTCCCATCATTACCTGCCACATCAATGGCGAACAGTGCTTTGAGGTAAATGTCGAGGATTGGGACACACCCGGAAAAAACCCCGACGGCTCCTCCAATAAATTCAAGAAAGCCCTCAAAGACTTCCCTCGGAAAGGGCACATTGGCTTCCAGAACCACGGCCAGGTCGTTTGGTTCCGCGATGTCTCCATCACACAACTCTAATAGGAACATTTTGAATTATCGTTGCGACCATTTCTGCCCGGTTCCCGAAACCTTCTGGTCTTTTGAAACAGAAGCGCCTTTCAACAGGTGTTCTGTTTGCGATAAGGATCTCTTGGAGCCGGGGACCAACTACATCATTGAGAAAGCCTTTCAGCGGAAAGAGACCGTATTTGAATACGCCATCTGCACGGCCTGTCACCTTCAGCTTCGAAAGGAAATTTCCCCTCAGAGTCAGAAGCTGTTTGAAAACTACTTTCACGAACATGTCGATTTTGCTCAGAGACCCTCCGAAATGATCCAATGGCATGGCATCAATCACACCAAATGGCTTTCCCATTGCCTGGTAAAAGGCACTCCCATCGAAGAATGTGAAGAATACCAGATCTACGGAATGTGCATCGACAAAGACCTCGTCTTCATGGAAATGCCCTTCATGATCTCCGAAGCCGTCATCGAAGACCTGCTCGTCCTTCTCTCTGACGAAACCCGCGGCTTCCTGGAGAACTTCTCAGATCGAGTACTGGGCATCGATATGCCCAAAGGTTTTGTCCTGATTTGAGTCGGTAGCTGTTGGATAGATCCCTAAATATCCCGGAGGGATTACAGCCATTAGCATGGGGTTAAGTGAG